>NZ_JBSGIW010000022.1:0-85747 GCF_053605265.1 Streptomyces sp. NPDC003943
GACGCGTCGGCCGAAGCCTGCTCCTCGACCGAAGCCTGCTCGTCGGCCGGAGCGGCCGCGGGCGCGACACCCTGACGCTCGGCCTTGCGCGCGGCCTGGGCCTCACGGGCCTCGGCCATGGCCTCGGTCTTCTTCTTGTGCGGACCCAGAACCATGATCATGTTCCGGCCGTCCTGCTTCGGGTTGGACTCGATGAAGCCGAGCTCCTGAACGTCCTCCGCGAGACGCTGCAGCAGCCGGTAGCCGAGCTCAGGGCGGGACTGCTCACGACCACGGAACATGATCGTGATCTTGACCTTGTCACCCTGCTTCAGGAACCGGACGACGTGACCCTTCTTGGTGTCGTAGTCGTGCGGGTCGATCTTCGGCCGGAGCTTCATCTCCTTGATGACCGTGTGCGCCTGGTTCTTGCGCGCCTCACGGGCCTTCATGGCCGACTCGTACTTGAACTTCCCGTAGTCCATGAGCTTGCACACGGGCGGACGGGCGTTAGCCGCGACCTCGACAAGATCGAGGTCGTACTCCTGCGCGAGCTCCAGGGCCTTGGCAAGCGGCACAATGCCAACCTGCTCGCCGCTGGGGCCGACAAGACGCACCTCGGGAACGCGAATCCGCTCGTTGATGCGGGGCTCGGCGCTGATGGATCCTCCTCGGTAGCACCACGCGACCGCCGGGCGGACGGGCACGTCACGGTAGAACTGTCGGGACCAACCGAGCCGGTGCACGAAAAATGCCCCGGGACGGGACACAGGCGGGGCTCCATGAAACCGGAGCACCGCCGCGGCCAGCCGCGGGGCGCACATTCGGACGGCTCCATCGTCCGTACGGAACGATGGGGACCGCCTGACCGGTGACCCGCCGCCCGTGAGAGCGGCCAGGTGGGAAGTCGGAGCCTCCACTTGTGGGCCGTGCACGGACGTGCTCGGCCGGTCGTCACACAAGGTTAGCAGGACCCGGGCGCGTACGCGAACGGGGACGGGGCGAGCGGGTCCGGGCGCCGGTCCGCTTATCGTGTGGGCATGAGCGAGACGCCCCAGCACGAGTCCACTGACTCCCCCGACAGCCCTGACTTCGCGGCCATGACCCGCGACATCGCCGAGGTCCCGGCGGTCGAGGTGATCGTCACGGTCGCCGTCAACCTGATGAGCGCCGCCGCGGTGAAGCTCGGGCTCACCGAGGAGGGCGACGACCACAAGGACCTCGACGAGGCCCGCAAGCTGATCCACGCCCTCGCCGGTCTGCTCGACGCCGGCGCGACGGAGATCTCGTCCTTCCACGCGGCCCCGCTGCGGGACGGCCTGAAGTCCCTCCAGCTCGCCTTCCGCGAGGCGTCCTTCGTCCCGGACGAGCCGGGCCAGGGCCCGGGCGAGAAGTACACCGGGCCGGTTTACGGCTAGGGGTTCGGCAGGTCAGTTCTTTACGTAGAAGGGCTCGCCCGGAGGCGTGGCCGAGGCCGGCAGCAGTGCCAGGTCGAGGCCGCGCACCAGGCGGGCCCTCAGTGTTTCGTCGGCGGCGAGCGCGCGGGCCACGTGCTGGGCCGCCTCGGCGGCGGGCGCGTCCTCGGCGAGGACCAGGGCGAGGGTGCCGTCGGCGCTGCCCGGGCCCAGGTGGGCGCGGAGGACGGCGGGCTCGGCGGCGAGCGCGGCGCGGACCGCGTCCCGTACCGCCGGGTCGTCCAGCGGGTCCGTGCTCGTGCGGCCCTCGGCGAGGGCGAGCAGGGCGGAACCGGTCACCTGGTACGGCACCGGGCCCGCCAGGTCCAGGAGCAGCGTGTCGGCCTTCTCGTGGACGAGGGCGGCGAGCGCCTGGTGCAGCGGGACGGCGACGGGCCGGGCGGCCGGGTCCCAGAGGGCGAGCGAGGCGATCGAGGTGAAGGCCGGCAGCGCCCGCCGGTCACCCGCGGTGAGCGTGGGCACCGCCATGTCGCTGGTCTTCTCCTGCTTGAGCCCCGTCACGGGGTCGACCTCGACCTCGCCGAGCATGGCGACGACGGGCACGAGCAGCCGCGCGTCCTTGAGGGCGGCGAGGACGGGCCCGTGGGCGGTCCGGTCCTCCGCCCAGGCCGCCAGGGCCGCGGCGAGCCGCGGGTCGGCGGTGCCGTCGTCGTCGGAGAAACCGGGGTCGGGGATGTTCTTGAGCGCCACGCCCCGAGCCTAACGGTCCGCGGTCCGGCCACTGGCCCCGGGCCGATCGGCCCTGTTCAGCGAGGGGCCCGGCCGCCCCGCCACAGCGTGACGGCGGCGGCCAGGAAGAGCACGCCGACGCCGCCGGCGAGGGGTGCGAGGAGGCCGATGGGGCGGGAGTCCTCGGCGTCGGGCTGCGGGCCGGGCCCGAAGTACCGGCCCTGGTAGCCCGCGACGGCCGCCTTGGCGTCGGCGCCCTTCAGCGAGCCGGCCGCCTCGATCGCGGCGGCCGGGTCGACCGTGCCGTATCCCTTCTCGTCGCTGCGGCCGTCCTTGGGGCGGCTCCGCGCGGTGTCGACGAGGAGGTTCTTGACCTGCGCCGGGGTCAGGTCGGGGTGCGCGGAGCGGACCAGGGCGACGGCGCCGGAGACGAACGCGGCGGCGGCGCTGGTGCCCCAGCCCTCGTAGTAGCGGCGGTCGGGGTCGGCGATGACGATGTCGACGCCGGGCGCGGACACCGTGGCGTACCAGCGGCTGGTGGAGAAGGCGGCGTGGGTGCCGTAGCGGTCGACGGCGGCGACGGCGATGACGCCGGGGTAGGCGGCCGGGAAGGAGATGTGGTCGCCCTTCTCGCCGCCGTTGCCGGCGGAGGCGACGACGGAGACGCCCTTGGCCAGGGCGTACTGGACGGCGGCGTCCTCGCCCGCGTCCGGGTGGGCGGACTCGGAGTCGTCGCCGAGGGACATGTTGATGACGTCGGCGCCGTGGTCGGCGGCCCAGCGGATGCCCTCGGCGAGGGCGGTGCCGCGGGTCTTGCGGGCCTTGTCGCGCTGCTTGTCGGTGCCTTCGAGGATCACCCGCACCGGCAGGATCCGTACCTTCGGCGCGACCCCGAGCACACCGTCCTGACCGCCGGGCCCATGGCCGTGACCTGCGATGATGCCGGCCATCGCGGTGCCGTGCCGGGCCCAGGCGCGGTCGCCGCGGGAGGCGCCGAAGCCGACGAGGTCGGTGCCGGGCAGGACGGAGCCGGCGAGGTCGGGGTGGGTGCCGTCCACGCCGGTGTCGAGGACGGCGACGGTGATGCCCGCGCCGCGGGTCGTCTGCCAGGCCCGGCTCGTGTGCAGGGCGTCCAGGCCCCACTGGCGGGCGCGGATGGTGTCGGCGCAGGCGGGCGTGGCCGCCGCCGGGAGGACCGCGAAGGCGGCGGCGAGCAGGGCGGCGGCGGCAGTGGTGGCGGTACGGCGCGAGGTCACCGCTCGTCCTCCTCGACGGTCTTCACGACGGTACGGCGCAGGGCCCGCTCCACCGCGTCGGCGACGCCCTTCGCCTCGTGGCCGAGGCCCGCCTGGGCGACTGCCGTGGTGCGCTTGGGCGTCATCGCCCTGTCGGCCGGCTCGGGCTCGTCGACCGCGCGGCCGTCGGCGAAGCCGGACACCGCGGTCACGACGACCGGCAGGTCCGGCAGGATGTGCCGCCACCAGCTGGCCCGCTGGGCGGCGCCGAACCCGTCGGCGACCGTGCCGGGTCCGGCGAGCGCGGGCGGCAGCTCGTCGTCCGCGCGGGAGCCCAGGGTGCGCATGGTGGCCTGGTCTGCCTGGGTGAAGACCAGGGCGACGGTGGTGACGTGGGAGGCCGTCGCGTCGGTGTAGGTGGCGCGCAGCACGCGCTCGCAGCCGATGGGCGTCAGCGCGGTGTTCAGGGCCTTGGGCAGCGTGGCCGGCGTGCACGGCGCGTCGGGCGCGACGACGATCCGCGTCCAGGTGCGGGTCGCGCCGCCGGGCCCGGCCGAGGGGCCGGGGAGCGTGCGCGGGAAGAGCGTGTCCACCGGCGCGTCGTGCCACAGCGCCCGCGTGGCTTCGTAACCGGCCGGCTCGTCGCTCTCGCCGACCCCGCTCCCGGCGAGCAGCGCACCGGCGACCGCCCCGCCGACCAGCCCGAGCGCGAGCACGGCACAGGCGGCCGCGGCCACGACCCGGCCGGTGCCGCGTATGGGGCGGGGCGGGACGGTGGCCGCGACCCCGGGGGCGCCGAGAGCCCAGGCGTCGTAGACGGGGGCGGGGGTGGAGGCGGGGGCCGAGCCGGGAAGAGGGGCGGGCGCCGGGCCGGACGCGAGAGCGGACGCGGACGCAGAGCCCGACGCCGACCCGAAAACGGACGCGGGCCCGGGGCCGGAGGTCTCGGACGCGGAAGCAGGGCCGGACCCGGTGGTCGACGCCGAGCCGGGCACGTGGGGCTGCCGGGGATGTCGTACGGCCCGGAGCTGCGTCGTCGTCTCGGTGGGCTTGGCGTCCTGCACGGGTCGGAGCCGTGTCGTGGTCTCCGTCGGGCGCTCGGCGGCCGGGGGCGGCTGCTCGGGCGGCAGCGGCTGCGCGGGCCGGCGCTCGTGGCGGGCGGGCAGCAGGCGCGCGTCGGCGGGTGCCGGCTCCGGCGGAAGCAGGGCCTCCGTGATGCGGGAGGTGGGCGCGGGGCGCTGTGGCTCGGTGCTCATCCCCGTCCCCCTGGTCGTTCCGCGAAAGCAATCGGCGTCACTCTACGGGCTGTTCCCGGCAGCGCGGGAACCGGGCGGAAACCGGGCGGGAACCAGGCCGTAAGCCGGGGGCTACCCCCGTGCACACCGGTCTGGCAGGCTCGGGCCATGACTCCTCGTGCCACCGACCGGGCCCGGTACGACCGGGCCACCGCGCATCTCGACGCGCCCGTCGCGATCGTCGATCTGGCGGCGTTCGACGCGAACGCCGAGGATCTGGTGCGCCGGGCGGGCGGGAAGCCGGTCCGGGTCGCGAGCAAGTCGGTGCGGAGCCGGGCGCTCCTGGAGCGGGTGCTGGCGAAGGACGGCTTCGCGGGGGTGATGTCGTTCACGCTGGCGGAGTCGCTGTGGCTGGCGCGGTCCGGCTTCGAGGACGTGCTGCTCGCGTATCCGTCGGCGGACCGGTCCGGGTTCGCGGAGCTCGCGGGCGACCCGAAACTGGCCGCGGCCGTGACGCTGATGGTCGACGACGTGGCGCAGCTGGATCTGGTCGAGGCGTCGCGGGCCGGGGGCACGGAGGAGATCCGGGTCTGTCTGGAGATGGACACCTCGCTGCACCTGCTCGGCGGCCGGGTGCGGTTCGGGCCGCGGCGTTCGCCGCTGCGGGAGCCGGCGGAGCTCGCGGAGCTGGCGCGGTCGGTGGTGCGGCGGCCGGGGTTCCGGCTGGTCGGGCTGATGGCGTACGAGGGGCACGTGGCGGGCGTCGGGGACGCGGTCGCGGGGCGGCCGGTGCGGTCGCGGGCGGTCCGGCTGATGCAGGCGGCGGCCCGCCGGGAGCTGGCGGCGCGCCGGGCGGCGGTGGTGCGCGCGGTCCGGGCGGTGGCGCCGGACCTGGAGTTCGTGAACGGCGGCGGCACGGGCAGCGTGCAGCACACGGCGGCCGAGGACGCGGTGACGGAGATCGCGGCGGGCTCGGGCCTCTTCCAGCCGCGCCTCTTCGACGACTACACGTCCTTCGCCGGCCGTCCTGCGGCCCTCTTCGCGCAGCCGGTGGTGCGCCGCCCGGGCGTCGGCGTGGTCACGGTCCTCGGCGGCGGCTACCCCGCCTCGGGCGTCGCGGGCCGGGACCGGCTCCCGGTCCCGTACCTCCCGGAGGGGCTGCGCTACGACCCTCGGGAGGGTCCGGGCGAGGTGCAGACGCCACTGCTCGGCTCCCCCGCCGACGACCTCCGCATCGGCGACAAGGTGTGGTTCCGCCACGCGAAGGCCGGGGAGCTGTGCGAGCGTTTCGACACGCTGCACCTGGTGGACGGCGACCGGGTCGCGGCCGCCGTCCCGACGTACCGGGGCGAGGGCCGGACGTTTCTGTAGGCGCTGCTAGAAGACGGTGTCCTGCTGGTCCGGTACGACGCTGCCGTCGCCGCGGCGGACCGGCTCGGGCGTGCCGTCGCCCGAGGTGTAGCCGGTGGTGGCGCAGGGGTACGGGGTCGTCTTCTGCTTCTTGGGCTCGATGAACATGGGGTTGACGAGCCAGCGTCCGTCGGCGTCGTCGTAGGCCCGGCACATCAGCTCGTTCTTGTTGCGGTTGAGCACCAGGCGGAGGCCGGTGGCGTCGCGGAGGAAGGAGACGTCGGTGTCGGAGTCGCCGGCGGCGAAGACCTGGCGGCGGGCGGCCGGCTGGACGCGTTCGGCGGCGGGGCCGTGGACGCCGAGGATCTCCTGGTTGATCCAGCAGCGCTTGCCGTCGATGTAGGTGATCATCGCGTCCTCGCCGTCGCGGACCGTGCCGCAGCCCTTGAGGTGGGAGGTGAGGCGGCCGTCCTCGGTGGTGTTGCGGATGCCGACGGCGTGCGAGGGGCTGATGCCGACGCCCTCGGCCCAGACGTCGACGACGGGTTCGGGCGAGGCGGAGACGATCCAGACGTCGAAGCCGCCGTCCCGCAGGGCGCGGATGAGGTCGCGCTGCTGGTCGTAGTAGCGCACCCAGCCGGTGACCTGGGCCGAGCCGACCTGCTGGGTGGCGCCCTGCGGGGCGGCGAGGTTCTCGGCGCGGGCGGCGGCCGCGAAGGAGCGCACCTGCCGGGTGGTCCAGCCGTGCAGGAGCTGGGCGAGCCAGGCGTACGCGGGCTCGGTGCGGCGGTGGTCGTAGCCGGCGAACGCGGCCTTGCCGCCGGTGGTCGCGCCCTTGCCGTACACGGCGAGGATCTCGTCGGCGCAACCGGCGTCGGTGGCGGTGGGGAGGGTGCGGGCGCCGGTGGGGCAGGCCGCGGCGAGGGCGGTGGCGGCCTCGGGGGTGAGCCAGCGGCTGGTGGTGGTCCAGTCCCCGTGGCGCGGGGGCTTGATGCGGTCGTTGCGGAGCAGCCAGTAGAGGGTGGCGTCGCCGACGTCGTTCTTGATGACGGTGTTGTCCCAGTCGAAGACGGCGACGGGCTTGCGTCCCTTGTCGCCCTTCGCCCCCTTGTCCTGGCAGTGGTCGGCGATCAGGCGCTCGATGCGGGCCTTGTTGTCGCCGTACCAGCCTGCGGAGACCTTGAGCGTGGGGCAGGCGGTCGTGGGGGCGGTGGTGTGGGCGCTCGCCGTGGTGGTCAGGCCGGTCAGGCCGGTCGTGGCGAGGGCCAGGGCCGCCGTCGCGGCGGACATGCGCAGCTTGCTGTTCATGATCACGCTCCTGCTTGTACGCAGAACAGCCGGGCGCCTTGCGACGCCCGGCTGTCGGGGGGATGGAGGCGGGGTGAACGCCCGGGACTAGAGCGGGGTCACGTACGCGCCGGAGATGCCGCCGTCGACGAGGAAGTCGGTGGCGTTGATGAAGGAGGAGTCGTCGCTGGCGAGGAAGGCGACCGCGGCGGCGATCTCCTCGGCCTCGGCGAACCGGCCGACCGGGATGTGCACCAGGCGGCGCGCGGCGCGCTCCGGGTCCTTGGCGAACAGCTCCTGGAGCAGCGGGGTGTTGACCGGCCCCGGGCACAGGGCGTTGACGCGGATGCCCTCGCGGGCGAACTGGACGCCGAGCTCGCGGGACATGGCGAGCACGCCGCCCTTGGAGGCGGTGTAGGAGATCTGGCTGGTGGCCGCGCCCATGATGGCGACGAAGGAGGCGGTGTTGATGATGGAGCCCTTGCCCTGGCGCCGCATGTACGGCAGGGCGGCCTTGCAGCACAGGTAGACCGAGGTGAGGTTGACGTCCTGGACGCGCTTCCAGGCTTCGAGGCCGGTCTCCAGGATGGAGTCGTCGTCGGGCGGCGAGATGCCGGCGTTGTTGAAGGCGATGTCGACGGAGCCGTAGGTGTCGAAGGCGACCTTGAAGAGGTTCTCGACCTCCTCGGGGTCGGTGACGTCGACCTTCACGAAGGTGCCGCCGACCTCCTCGGCGGCGGCCTTGCCGGCCCGCTCGTCGATGTCGCCGCAGACCACGTTCGCGCCCTCGGAGGCGAGTCGGCGGGCGGTGGCGAGGCCGATGCCGCTGCCGGCGCCGGTGATGACGGCGGTGCGGCCGACGAGCCGGCGGCAGACGATGTCGGTTTCGGTCATGGTGCTCAGGCCTCCGTGCTGATGAAGACGTTCTTGGTTTCGGTGAAGGCGGTCAGGGCGTCCGGGCCGAGTTCGCGGCCGAGTCCGGACTGGCCGAAGCCGCCGAACGGGGTCCAGTAGCGGACGCTGGAGTGGGAGTTGACGGAGAGGTTGCCGGCCCGGACGGCACGGGAGGTGCGCAGGGCGCGGCCGATGTCGCGGGTCCAGATGGAGCCCGACAGGCCGTACGGGGTGGCGTTGGCGAGCCGTACGGCGTCGGCCTCGTCGTCGAAGGGCAGCACGACCGCCACCGGCCCGAAGACCTCCTCGACGGCGCAGGGCGCGTCCTCCGCGACTCCGGTGAGCAGGGTCGGCGGGAACCAGAAGCCGGGGCCTTCGGGGGCCTTGCCGCGGATGGCGGGCAGGTCGTCGGTGACGTAGGAGCGGACCCGGTCGAGCTGGGCGCGGGAGATGAGCGGGCCCATCTGGGTGCGCTCGTCGAGGGGGTCGCCGACGACGATCTCCTCGATGGCGGGGGCGAGCAGCGTCAGGAAGCGGTCGTAGACGGAGCGCTGCACCAGGATGCGGGTGCGGGCGCAGCAGTCCTGGCCGCTGTTGTCGAGGAAGGACATCGGGGCGGCGGCGGCCGCCGCGTCCAGGTCCGCGTCGGCGTAGACGATGTTGGGGCTCTTGCCACCGAGTTCGAGGGTGACGCGCTTCACCTGCCCGGCGGCCCTGGCCATGATCTCCTTGCCGACCCGGGTGGAGCCGGTGAAGACGACCTTGGCGACGCCGGGGTGTTCGACGAGGGCGGTGCCGGCGACCGGGCCCTCGCCGGGGAGCACCTGGAAGAGGTGCTCGGGCAGTCCGGCCTCGAGGGCGAGCTCGGCGAGCCGGAGGGCGGTGAGCGGGGTGGTCTCGGCGGGCTTGAGGATGACGGCGTTGCCGGCGGCGAGCGCGGGGGCGGTGGCCCAGGCGGCGATCGGCATGGGGAAGTTCCAGGGCGCGATGACGCCGACGACGCCGAGCGGTTCGAGGATGGTGAGGTCGAGGCCGCCGGGGACGGGGATCTGCCGCCCGTTGAGGCGTTCGACTCCGCCGGCCGCGTAGTCGAGCAGGTCGCGGACGTTGCCGGCCTCCCAGCGGGCGTTGCCGATAGTGTGGCCGGCCTCGCGGACCTCCAGGAGGGCGAGTTCCTCGGTGTGGGCGTCGACGACGGCGGCGAAGCGGCGCAGTGCGCGGGCCCGGTCGGCGGGCGCGACGGCGGCCCAGGACCGCTGGGCGGCCGTGGCCCGTACGACGGCGGCGTCGACGTCCGCCGGGGTGGCGGCGGGGACGGTGGCGACGACCTCCTCGGTCGCCGGGTTCAGGACGTGCAGTTCGTGCGGCAAGTCGTTCCTCACATGCGTTCGAAGGAGCGGCGCAGTTCCCAGTCGGTGACGGCGGCGTCGTACGCGTCGAGTTCGACGCGCGCCATGTTGCGGTAGTGGGCGACGACCTCGGGGCCGAAGGCGGCCTTGGCGATCTCGCTGTTCTCCCAGAGTTCGGCGGCCTCGCGGAGCGTGGTGGGGACGTGCTCGTAGTCGGCGGTGTAGGCGTTGCCGGTGCAGGCGGGCGGGAGTTCGAGGCGCTGCTCGATGCCGTACAGGCCGGCGGCGATCAGTCCGGCGACGGCGAGGTACGGGTTGACGTCGCCGCCCGGGACGCGGTTCTCGAAGCGGGTGGAGCGCCCGTGGCCGACGATCCGCAGCGCGCAGGTCCGGTTGTCGGGGCCCCAGGCGACGGCCGTGGGGGCGAAGGAGCCGGGCTGGAACCGCTTGTACGAGTTGATGTTGGGCGCGTAGAGCAGCGAGAAGTCCCTGAGGGCGGCGAGCTGTCCGGCGAGGAAGTGCCGCATGGTCTCGGACATGCCCCCCGGTCCCTCGCCCGCCATCACGTTCACGCCGTCGGCGTTCTGCAGCGAGAGGTGGATGTGACAGGAGTTGCCCTCGCGCTCGTTGTACTTCGCCATGAAGGTGAGCGAGCAGCCCTCCTGGGCGGCGATCTCCTTGGCGCCGGTCTTGTACACGGCGTGCTGGTCGCAGGTGACGAGGGCCTCGGCGTACTTGAAGGCGATCTCGTGCTGGCCGGGGTTGCACTCGCCCTTGGCGGACTCGACGGTGAGGCCGGCGCCGGCCATCTCGTTGCGGATGCGGCGCAGCAGCGGCTCGATGCGCCCGGTGCCGAGCACCGAGTAGTCGATGTTGTACTGGTTGGCCGGGGTCAGGTCCCGGTAGTGGGCGTCCCAGGCCTGCTCGTAGGTGTCCTTGAAGACGATGAACTCCAGCTCGGTGCCGACGTGGGCGGTGAGGCCGAGGGCGGCGAGCCGGTCGAGCTGGCGGCGCAGGATCTGGCGGGGGGCGGCGACGACGGGGCTGCCGTCGGCCCAGGCGAGGTCGGCCATCAGCATGGCGGTGCCCTCGTTCCAGGGGACGCGGCGCAGGGTGCTGAGGTCGGGGTGCATGGCGAAGTCGCCGTAGCCGCGGTCCCACGAGGACATCTCGTAGCCGTCGACGGTGTTCATCTCGGTGTCGACGGCCAGAAGATAGTTGCAGCCCTCGGTGCCGTGGTCGAGGACGTCGTCCAGGAAGAAGGGGGCGGCGAACCGCTTGCCCTGGAGTCGTCCCTGCATGTCGGGGAAGGCCAGGACGACGGTGTCGATCTCGCCGCTCGCGACGAGCGAGCGGAGCTCGTCAACGGTGAGCGGGGGTGTGCGGTCTGCCACGGGATTACTCCTCCTTCGGCGTGCCGGGAGCCATAAGGTATTGCGAAAGACCATTGCTTGGGAAGGGGAAACGACAACGTGGCCAGTACGAGTGAACCGGCGGACCGGCTGACGCCCGTGCTGCGGCCGGTCCGGGCGGGCAACGGCTTCGAGGAGGCGCTGGAGCAGATCCTCCAGGTCGTACGGCTCGGACTGGTGCCGGGCGGCGAGCGGCTGCCGGCCGAGCGCGAGCTCGCGGACCGGATGGGGATCAGCCGGGTCACCCTGCGCGAGGTCCTGAAGGTCCTCCAGGAGCAGGGCCTGGTGGAGAGCCGGCGCGGGCGGTACGGCGGCACGTTCGTGCTGCGGCGCCCGCAGACCGCGGACGAGGCGGAGCTGCGGCGCCGGATAGCGGCGGTCGACGTGGAGGACACGCTGCGCTTCCGCGAGGTCCTGGAGGTGGGCGCGGCCGGACTCTGCGCCGCGCACGGCCTGGACGAGGAGGGCGCCGAGCGGCTGCGGGCGGCGCTCGCGGCGACGCACGACGCGCAGCTCGCGGACTACCGGCGGCAGGACACGCTGCTGCACCTGACGCTCGCCGAGCTGTCCGGGTCGCCGACGCTGACCGCGCAGTACGCGGCCGTCCGGGCAACGGTGAACGACCTGCTCGACTGCATCCCGCTGCTCGTGCGCAATCTGGAGCACTCCCAGCACCAGCACGAGGCCCTGGTCGAAGCGGTCCTGGAGGGCGACGCGGACGCGGCGCGCGAGGTGATGCGGGAGCACTGCGCGGGCACGGCGGCACTCCTTCGCGGCTTCCTCACGTAACCGGAACGTAACGCGCGGGTCTTGCGCCGCCCACCCCGACGACGCAAAGGTATGGCACCAATCCATTGGGCCCGTTGCGGGGAGCTGACGCTGCCATGACGCTGGAAGACACCTCAAGCACCACAGGCACCACCAGCACCACAGGAAACACCAGTGACGACTATCTGGAGCGCCGGACCCTGCGCCGCGGCAGCGCGGGCTGGCTGCTCCTGACCGGACTCGGCGTCGCGTACGTCGTCTCCGGCGACTACTCCGGCTGGAACATCGGCCTCTCCAAGGGCGGCTTCGGCGGCCTCGCCATCGCCACCGTCCTGATGGGCGCCATGTACGCCTGTCTGGTCTTCTCGCTCGCCGAGCTGTCCGCCATCCTGCCCACGGCGGGCGGCGGCTACGGCTTCGCCCGGCGCGCGCTCGGCACCTGGGGCGGCTTCCTCACCGGCACCGCCATCCTCATCGAGTACGTGCTCGCGCCCGCCGCCATCTCCATCTTCATCGGCGACTACGTCGAGTCCCTCGGCCTGTTCGGCCTGGAGTCGGGCTGGCCGGTCTATCTGGTCTGCTTCGCGCTCTTCATCGGCATCCACCTGTGGGGCGTGGGCGAGGCGCTGCGCTTCAGCCTGATCGTGACCGCCGTCGCCGTCGCCGCGCTCCTGGTCTTCGCGCTGGGCGCACTGAGCGACTTCCACGTCTCGGGCCTCGACGACATCCCGGTCGACAGGTCGGCCACCGGATCCAACTCCTGGCTGCCGTTCGGGCTCCTCGGCATCTGGGCCGCCTTCCCCTTCGGCATGTGGTTCTTCCTCGGCGTCGAGGGCGTGCCGCTGGCCGCCGAGGAGGCCAAGGACCCGGTGCGCTCGATGCCGCGGGCACTCTCCCTCTCCATGGGCATCCTGGTGCTGCTCGCCGTGGTGACCTTCTTCGCGGCGACCGGGGCGCGCGGCGCCGCGGCCGTGCAGGAGGCGGGCAATCCGCTGGTGGTGGCGCTCCAGGGCGACGGCGCGCCGACGGGGCTCAGCCGCTTCGTCAACTACGCGGGTCTCGCGGGCCTGGTCGCCTCGTTCTTCTCGCTCATCTACGCGGGCTCGCGCCAGCTCTTCGCGCTCTCCCGGGCGGGCTACCTGCCGCGCTTCCTGTCCCTGACCAGCCGCCGCAAGTCGCCGTACCTCGGCCTGCTGATCCCGGGCGCGATCGGCTTCGCGCTCGCCGCGGGCACCGGGAACGGGGCGCGGATGCTGAACATCGCGGTGTTCGGCGCGACCATCTCGTACGCCCTGATGGCGCTCTCCCACATCGTGCTGCGCCGCCGCGAGCCGGGCCTGGCCCGCCCGTACCGCACGCCCGGCGGCGTGGTGACGTCGTCGGTCGCCTTCGTGCTCGCCATCTCCGCCCTGGTGGCGACCTTCCTGGTGGACAAGGACGCGGCGTTCATCGCCCTCGCCGTCTATGTGATCGCCCTCGCCTACTTCGCGTTCTACAGTCGCCACCACCTGGTGGCGAAGGCGCCCGAGGAGGAGTTCGCGGCGCTCGCCGCGGCCGAGGCAGAACTCGAGCGCTGACCCTTCCCCGTCACTCCCGCACCGCACTCCGGAGGACTCCGTGCCCAAGCCGCTCATCGGCGTGACGACCTATCTGAACCAGGCCCAGTGGGGGGTGTGGGACCTGCCTGCGGCGCTGCTGCCGGCCGCGTACCCGCGCCTGGTCCAGGCGAGCGGCGGGCTCGCCGTGCTGCTGCCGCCGGACGACCCGGCCGCGGCGGCGGAGGCGGTGGCCCGGCTCGACGGCCTGGTGATCGCGGGCGGCGCGGACGTGGAGCCGGTGCGGTACGGGGCCGAGCCCGACCCCCGTACCGGCCCGCCGGCCCGGGACCGGGACGGCTGGGAGCTCGCCCTGATCGACGCGGCCCTCGACGCCGGCACGCCGCTGCTCGGCATCTGCCGCGGCCTGCAGCTCCTGAACGTGGCCCTCGGCGGCACCCTCGTACAGCATGTCGACGGCCACACGGAGGCGGTCGGCGTGATGGGCCGCCACCCGGTCACCCCGGTCCCCGGCACCCGCTACGCCGCCGTCGCCCCCGAGCGGACCGAGGTCCCGACCTACCACCACCAGAGCGTCGAGATCCTCGGCAAGAACCTCCTCGCCTCGGCCCACGCGGACGACGGCACGATCGAGGCGATCGAACTCCCCTCCCCCGCCTGGGTCCTCGGCGTCCAGTGGCACCCCGAGATGGGCGAGGACACGCGGGTGATGCGGAGCCTGGTGGAGGCGGCGGTCACCTTCCGGTCGTGACCCGGCTTCCGGTCGTGACCCGGCCGCGCATCAGCAGCGCGTACAGCACCCCGGCGAGCACCATGCCGACCGGCAGGGACAGATCGATCCCGCCGACGAGCCGGGCCACCGGGCCGGTGTAGGCGGTGTCGACGCACAGTGCCGCCGCACCGGCCCCCACCAGGACGGCGACGGCACCCGCAGGATTGACCCCGGCCGCGTACCAGAGGGGCCCGGCCGGGGTCTCGTCCATCAGCGCCCGGCCGTCGTAGCGGTTGCGGCGCAGCCGGATGTCGACCGCGTACACGGTCATCGCCGGGCCGAGCAGGACGACGGTGAGTTCGACGACGTTGCTGACGGTGTCCAGGAAGTCGGAGACGAACAGCGCGTAGAGGGTGAGCGCGACGGAGACCGTGCCGTCGACGAGGACGCTGCGCGAGCGGCGGATCCGCAGACCGACGGCCTGCAGGGCGAGGCCCGCGCTGTAGGCGGTCATGGCGTTGATCGCGACGGTGCCGAGAACCAGCGCGAGCAGGAAGACGGGCCTGAACCAGCCGGGCAGCATGGTCCGCAGACCGGCCTGCGGATCCGACATGTCGACGACGGTCGCGGCGAGCGCCCCGAGCGAGCAGACGAGCACGCTCGACAGGAAGCCGCCGAACGCGGTCCAGCCGAGGACCGCCTTCCGAGAGCTCGTCGCGGGCAGGTAGCGGGAGAAGTCGGCGCTGGTGGTGTACGACAGCGGGTTCGCCGCGATCAGGGTGACGCCCGCGAGGAGCACGGCCCACAGGCCGGTGCCGGTCAGCGGCACGTCCGGCGCGTAGGAGAAGTCCGCGTGCCGCAGCACGTCGTAGGCGACGATGCCGAAGGCCGCGGTGAGGGCGATCGTGATCGGCAGGTAGAGGCGGACGATCAGGGCGTGCCCGTACACGCCGATGGCGAGCGTGACCACGGCGACGACGAGCACGACGACGATCTTCACCCCGGTCGAGGCGGGGATGCCCACCTCCTCGACCAGGGAGAACGCGGCGCCGGCGCCGGCCGCCAGATTGAGCGCGAAGTAGCAGACGGAGATCACCCAGCCGGTCACCGCGTTGTTCACGCGGTTGCCGCGCACCCCGAACATGGCCCGGGTGATCACCTCGCTGGGCGCGCCGGCCGCCGGGCCGGAGATCGCGAGAACGCCCGTGAGCAGCCAGAACAGATTGCCGACGACGATCACGGCGAGCGCCTGGCCGAGGCTCAGTCCCATCAGGACGAGGGCGCCGCCCACCACGAGGCTCAGGTAGTTGACGTTGACCGCGGCCCAGACGGCGAACAGCTCGCGCGGGTGGCCGTGGCGCTCGGTGTCGGGGATGTGGTCGATGCCGTGGGACTCGATCCGGGAGGGCACGTCGATGCCCGGGACCTCGTACGGCCGGGATTCGGGTGCGGGATCGCTGGACGCCATTCGGCCCTCCGGACACATGTCGTGCACACCTGGTTGCTTATTGGTCGCACACTCAATAGCATCGCCCTCATGTCGTCAAGCGTCCAGCGCAAACGAGTTCGCAAGTCCCCCGAGGCCCGCCGCGCGGAGATCGTCGAGGCGGCCGCGGCCGTGGCCCTCACCGAGGGCCTGGAGTGCGTGACCCTGCGGCGGATCGCCGACGAGCTCGCCGTGCGGCCCGGCCTGATCAGCCACTACTTCCCGTCGGTCGAGAACCTGGTGGCCGAGGCCTTCGGCACCGCCGCCACCGGCGAGCTCGACGCCCTGCTGCCGGCGGACCGCCCCGACGGGACGCCCACCCAGTACCTGGCGCGCTACTTCGCGCTGTCCTCGGGCGAGTCCTACGACGACATCAGCCGCCTCTGGATCAACGCCCGCCACCTCAGCCGCTACCGGCCCGTGCTGCGCGAGCGGGTCGCCGAACAGGAACGCGCCTCCGACGAACGGCTCGAAGGGCTGATCCGCGACGGCGTGGCGCGCGGCGAGTTCCGGACGCCGGACCCGCATGTCACCGCGATCCAGATCCTGGTCGTCCTCGACGGCCTGGGCGCCCACGCGAACACCGAGCACCACGACCGCGACGAACTGCCGGAGGCGGTACGGCGGATGGCGGTGACGACGGCCGAACGCGAACTGGGCCTGCCGGCGGGCACCCTGGACCGCGAGGCGACCGCGCTGCCCCACTGACCCGCCCCCACTGTCCGTAACGCCCCTGGAGTCCCCGTGCGCACCCGTCTCGTCCTGTCCTCGGCCCGGCTGCTCGACCCCGGCACCGGCACGTTCCTGCCGGAGACGGCGCTCGCCGTGTCCGACAACGGACGGATCGCCGCGCTCGGCGACGACCGCGAGATCCGCGCCCTGGCCGGCGCCGGGACCGAGGTGGTCGACCTGAAGGGCGCCGTGGTGACCGCCGGCCTCGTCGACGGCCACCTCCACCCGGTCACCGGCGCCGAGCTGACGCACGGCCTCGACCTCTCGACCTGTACGGACCTGGCCGACGTTCGCGAGGCCCTGGCCGACGCCGTACGGGAACTCGGCCGCGGGGACTGGCTCTTCGGCTGGGGCCTCGACCCGAACGTCTTCGCCGGCGAACCCGTGGGCATCACCCCCTTCGACACGGTCCTCGACGGGGTCCCCGCCTTCCTCCTCCTCTTCGACGCCCACTCGGCGCTCGCCAGCCACCGCGCCCTGGAACTGGCCGGGATCGACGGGCCCCGCACCTTCGACCAGGCGTCCGCGGAGATCGTCTGCGACGGGCAGGGCCGCCCGACGGGGCTGCTCCTGGAGGACGCGGCCTGCGAGCTGGTCGAACGGGTCGCCCCTCGACCGAGCCGCGCGGAGAAGCGCGAAAGGCTGGCCGGCGCCCTCCGCTCCATGGCGGCGGCGGGCCTCACCGGCGGGCACGTGATGGACGCCAACGGCGAGAGCCTCGACCTGCTCGCCGAACTGGACGCGGCGGGTGACCTTCCGCTCCGGCTGCGCGTGGCACCCTGGTGCCAGCCGGGCATCGACGCCGACGGCATCCGCGCCCTCGTCGAACAGCAGGGGCGGGGCGGGGCGCTGTGGCGCGTCGACGGCGTCAAGCTCTTCATGGACGGGACGATCGACAACGGCACCGCGTGGCTGGAGCGGCCCGACTGCCACGGCGAGTCCACCCACGCGTTCTGGCCGGACCCGGAGGCGTACACCCACGTCATCGGCGAACTGCACCGGGCGGGCGTGCCCACCGCCACCCATGCGATCGGCGACGCGGCGGTACGTCACGCGCTCGACGCGGTCGAGAAGGCGACGGGCTCCGCGGGACACCGCGTACGGCACCGCGTCGAGCACATCGAGACGGTCCCGGACGACACCCTGCACCGCTTCGCCGGGCTGGGCGTCCTCGCCTCCATGCAGCCCACCCACTGCTGCGACTTCACCCGCGCCGACCACACCGACAACTGGTCGCGCCGCCTCGGCGAGGAGCGGGCGGCGCGGGCGTGGCGCTGCCGTGACCTGTGGGACTCCGGCGCCACGGTCGTCCTCGGCTCGGACTGGCCGATCGCCCCCTTCCCGCCCCTCGGCGTCATGGCCGGCGCCCGCCACCGCCGCCCCACCCGCGACCTCAGCCAGCCCCCGCACGGCCCCGACCAGGCCCTCACCCCTCTGGAGGCGCTGCGCGGCATGACGGTCAACGCGGCGTTCGCGGCGGGCGAGGAGCACGAGGCGGGCCGCGTGGCCGTGGGCCACCGGGCCGACCTGACGGTCCTCGCGGCGGACCCGCTGACGACGGAGGCGACGGACCTCCCGGCCGTGCCGGTGGTCCTGACGACGGTGGACGGCCGGGTGACGTACCGGAGCGAAGGCGTCTGAGACCCTCGCCCACCGGCGCCGCGTCACCCCGTCGGGCGCGCCCTCGTCAGGGACAGCAGGTCGCGGGCCGGGCCGGTCGGGCGGTGGCCCACCGGCCAGACCGCGCGGAGGTCGCGGCGGAGGACGACGCCCGCCACCGGGACCGCGACCAGCCGGTGGGAGGCCAGTTCCTCCGCGATGGCGAGTTCGCTGAGGACGGCGGGCCCGGCGCCGCTCACCGCCGCCGCCTTGACGGCCGTGGTGGAGGCGAGTTCGAGGAGCGGCTCCGGCAGGCCCCCGTGCCCCGCCAGCGCCGCGTCGAGGACCTGGCGCGTCCCGGAGCCCCGTTCCCGCAGGACCAGCGGCGTCGCCGCCAGCTCGGCCGGGTCGATCGGCTTGCGGCGCCGCGCCCAGGGGTGCGACGGGGCGGCGACGACGAGGAGCCGGTCGTGGGCGACGACGGCGCCGTCGAGGCCGTCGGGCACGGCGAGGCCCTCGACGAAGCCGAGGTCGGCGTCGCCGGCGAGCAGCCGTTCGGCGACGGCGGCGGAGTTGCCGGCCTGGAGGGAGACCGCCGTGCCGGGCCGCTCGGCGCGCAGGGCGATGAGCCAGCCGGGCAGCAGGTACTCGGCGATGGTCATGGAGGCGGCGACCCGCAGCCGCGAGTCGCGCCGTCCCCGCAGTGCCTGGACGCCCGCGTCGAACGCCTCGGCCGCCTCGACGATGCGCCGCGCCCAGTCGGTGACGAGCGCGCCGGCGTCGGTGAGCCGCGAGCCCCGGGGCGAGCGGTCGACCAGGGCGACGCCCAACTGGCGCTCCATGGAGCGGATGCGGCTGCTCGCCGCGGGCTGGGTGATGCCGACTTCGCGGGCGGCGCGGCCGAGGCTGCCGTGCCGGGCGACGGCGAGGAGCAGTTCGAGCGCGCCGAGGTCGGGGACCCGGTGGGACAGGAGACCTGGGGGGACGTCACTCGGCGTCGGCGCGCTGCTCATAACGTCAGCTTATGACC
Organism: Streptomyces sp. NPDC003943; assembly: GCF_053605265.1. NCBI lineage: Bacteria > Bacillati > Actinomycetota > Actinomycetes > Kitasatosporales > Streptomycetaceae > Streptomyces > Streptomyces sp. NPDC003943. Next base: position 18,769 of record NZ_JBSGIW010000022.1, read on the forward strand.
TCATAGCGGCAATGTCCCTGGTGGGGGCCATGATCGCGCGAAAAAGTAGCGGCATGGCAACACTCGCTCCCCCTCAGTCGGTCCCCGGCGCCACCACCCCCGGCGTGCGATGGACCGGGGTCCGCCACCTCGGCCCCAACTGGTACGCCTCGATCATGGGCACCGCCATCGTCGCGAACGCGGGAGCGGCTCTCCCGGTGGACGTGCCCGGGCTGCGCACGGCCTGCGCGGCCGTCTGGGCGCTGTCCCTCCTCGCTCTCCTCACGCTGCTCGGCGCCCGCGCCCTGCACTGGACGCACCACCGCGACCAGGCCCGCGCCCATCTCCTGGACCCGGCCGTGGCCCCGTTCTACGGGTGTCTGTCGATGGCACTGCTCGCGGTCGGCGGCGGGACGATGATCGTCGGCCGGGACTGGATCGGGCTGCCGGCGGCGGTGGCGCTGGACACGGTGCTGTTCACGGCGGGCACGGTGATCGGCCTGGCGGCGGCCGTGGCCGTGCCGTATCTGATGGTGGCGCGCCACCGGATCACCGAGGCGTCGCCCGTGTGGCTGCTCCCGGTCGTGGCGCCCATGGTGTCCGCGGCGGCCGGCCCGCTCCTGCTCCCCCATCTTCCACAGGGCCAGGCGCAGCAGACGCTGCTGATCCTCTGTCACGCGCTGTTCGGCGTCAGCCTCCTCGCGGTCCTGGTCATGCTGCCCCTCGTCTTCGGCCGGCTGGTCATGGGCGGTCCGCTCCCCCTGGTCCTCACACCCACCCTGTTCCTGGTCCTCGGGCCGCTCGGCCAGTCGACGACGGCCGTGAACAAGTTCGCCGACGCCGCGAACGGCGTGCTGCCGGCCCCGTACGACCAGGGCTTCGCGGTGTTCGCGGTGCTGTACGGGGTCCCGGTGCTGGGATTCGCGCTGCTGTGGCTGGCGCTCTCCACGGCGCTCGTGCTGCGGGCCCGCCGCCGGGGGATGGGTTTCGCGATGACGTTCTGGGCGTTCACGTTCCCCGTCGGCACGTGCGTGACGGGCGCCGAGGGCCTGGCCCAGCACACCGGCCTCGCCGTCTTCCGCTGGCTGTCGATCGGCCTGTACGTGCTCCTCGTGGCGGCCTGGCTGGTGGCCGGCACGCACACCCTGCGCGGCCTGTTCAGCGGTGCGCTGCTCGCAGGGCCCGGGCCAGTGACGCGGGGGCCTCGGCCAGTGACGGCCCGTACCAGGTGAGGTGCCGTCCGTCGACGAGCGCCGCGGCGGTCCCGGGGAACGCCTCGGGGCCGTCGTCGCGGGTGAAGCGGTAGGGCTCGTCGGGCAGCACGACGAGGTCGGGCGCGGCCGCGGCGACTTCGTCGAGGGCGATCCGCGGATAGCGCTCGGCGTGGTCCGCGTACAGGTTCCGCACCCCGAGCCGGGCGAGCAGATCGCCCGCGAAGGTGTCGCGGCCGAGGACCATCCAGGGGCGGCGCCAGATCGGTACGACGGCGGTGCGCGGCGGGTCGTACGGCCGGACGTCCGCCCAGGCTGCCTCGGCGGCGTCGAGCCAGCCGGGCCGACCGCGCACGCCACAGGCCGCGAGCACCCGCTCCAGCTCGGTGAACGCCTGGTCGAGCCCGCGGATCTCGGTGACGAGCACAGGGATCCCGGCGGCCCGCAGCGCGTCGAGGTCGGCCGCCCGGTTCTCCTCCTCGTTGGCGATGACGAGATCGGGCCGGAGGGCGGTGACGGCGGCCACGTCGGGGTTCTTGGTGCCGCCGATCCGTACCGCCCCCGCGAGGTCCGCGGGATGGGTGCACCAGTCGGTGACGCCGACGAGGACCCCGGGCGCGGAGACGGCGACGGCCTCCGTCAACGAGGGCACCAGCGAAACAACCCGCAAGCCTGCGCCGCTCACCCCGCCTTTCACCCCGCCGCTCACCCCTCCGCGGCCTCGATGTGGTCCGCGACGGAGACGAAGACGAGCCGGGTGCCGGCCGCGGTGGCGCGCCAGCGGTGCCGAACCCCGCCGGACAGATAGAGGCTGTCGCCGCGGTCGAGCCGGTACGCGCGCCCCTCCGCCTCGACCTCGACGGCGCCGTCGGCGACGTACAGCAACTCGTCGTTGCGGTGCAGGAATTCGCGGCCCGCGTCCTGTTCACCGGTGAACTCCAGGGCCTGCAGCTGGTGCCGGCCGCGGACCAGGGGCCGTACGCCCGGGGGCATCTCCCACAGCTCCTCGTCCGCCCGGACGACGTCGACGGTGCGGGCGGCCTCGGCGGCGGCGAGGAGTTCGGCGGCGGTGGTCTCCAGGGCCACGGCGACGAGCTGGAGGGAGCGGTCGCTGGGGCGGGCGCGCTCGTTCTCGACCTGGCTGAGGAAGGGCACGGACAGGCCGCTGCGCTGGGCGACGACGGCCAGGGTGAGCTGGAGCGCCCGGCGGCGCCTCTTGACGGCCGCGCCCACGCGCAGCGACTCCTTGTCGTCCATGTCGGCCCCCTCCCTCGTGTGCCTCAGGTGTACCGGTCGGTTACCTGAACCTTACGCAGCTTTGGGCCGGGGTTTCGCGTCGTGGCGAAAAGGGGTGGCCGCCGAACACCCTCGGCGACCACCCCGTTCCGCAACGGAACCGGATCTACTGCGGGGCGAGGCGCTCCGCGATGCCCGGGTTCCTGTCGAGCCAGGTGCGGACGGCCTGCTGCTCCTTGCCCTTGCCGGTCTGCTGGATGACCGCCTCCAGGCCGGTGAGCTCCTGCTCGCTGAGCTTGAACTTCTTCAGCCAGCTCCCGACCTCGGGGTTCTCGGCGGCGAAGCCCTTGCGGGCGAGGGTGTGGACGCCGTCGCCCTTGCCCCAGCTGCCCTTGGGGTCCTTGAGCTTCTTCAGGTCGTAGGTCGAGTAGGCCCAGTGCGGCGACCAGAGGGTGACGGCGATGGGCTGCTTCTTGTCGTAGGCGCGCTTCAGCTCGGCCAGCATGCCCGGCGTGGAACCGTCGACGACCTTGTACTCGCCCTCCAGGCCGTAGTCCTTCATGACCTTGTCCTTGAGGATGCCCATCATGCCGGCGCTGGGTTCGATGCCGACGATGCGGCCGTCGAACTGCCCGGCCTTGCCCTTGAGGTCGGCGAGGGTGTCCACGTCCTTCATGTACGAGGGGACGCTGAGTTCCAGGGAGGTCGGACCGTACCAGGAGCCGAGGTCTTCGAGCTTGTTGCGGTACTTCGCCCAGTACTGGGCGTGGGTGACGGGCAGCCAGGCGTCGGTCTGGAAGTCGATCTGGCCGCCGGCGAGCCCGGTGTAGAGGGCGCCGGCCTCCAGCTGCCTGGTGTCGACCTGGTAGCCGTGGCGTTCCAGGAGCTCCTTCCAGAGGTAGGTGGAGGCGATGCCCTCGTCCCACGGGATGTAGCCCAGGGTGATCTTCTTGCCGTTGCCGCTGCCGGCAGCGGCAGGGGAAGAAGCACCGCCGCCCAGGAAGCCCATGCCGCCGGCGACGAGCGCGAGGACGACGACGCCGACGAGGGCGGTGACGGGCTGCGGGCGGTGGCCCCAGATCTTCGCGCCGGCGCTGGCGGCGCGCGCGGCGCGGGCCTTGGCGGCGGCGCGGCGGCCGAGCGGGGAGACCTGGCGGCCGAGGGCTCCGGTCATCCGGTCCAGGTACATGGCGAGGATGACGATGGAGATGCCGGCCTCGAAGCCGAGGCCGATGTCGACGTTGCCGATGGCGCGGTAGACGGCGCCGCCGAGACCGCCGCCGCCGACCATGCCGGCGATGACGACCATGGAGAGGCCGAGCATGATGACCTGGTTGACGCCGGCCATGATGGTCGGCAGGGCGAGCGGCAGCTGGACCCGCAGCAGGGTGCTGCGCGGGGTGGTACCGAACGCCTCGGCGGCCTCGACGAGTTCGCCGTCGACCTGGCGGATGCCGAGTTCGGTCATGCGCACGCCGGGCGGCAGGGCGAAGACGATGGTGGCGATGATGCCGGGAACGACGCCGACGCCGAAGAAGATGATGCCGGGGATGAGGTAGACCATCGCCGGCATGGTCTGCATGAAGTCCAGGACGGGGCGCAGCACGGCGCTGACGGTCTTGGAGCGGGCCGCCCAGATGCCGAGCGGTACGGCGATCACGAGCGTGACGAGGGTGGCGACCAGCACCAGGGAGAGCGTCGACATGGCGTCGTCCCACAGCTCGATCGAGTCGACGAGCGCGAAGGCCGCGAAGGCGAGGACGCCGGCGCCGATGCCGCGCAGCCACCAGGCGACGACGGCGAGGATGCCGGCGAAGAGCAGCGGCTGGGGCGCGGACAGGACGGCGTCGATGCCGTCGTAGAGGCCGGTGACGCCGGCGCTGATCGCGTCGAAGAGCCAGGAGAGCTGGGCCTGGAGCCAGTCGACGGTGCTGTCGACCCACTGGCCGAGGGGAATCCTAGGCATGGGCGATCACCTCCTGGTCGGCGCGGCTCTTGGCTGCGGGGATCTTGCCGCCGGGGCTCTCAGCGCCGGGGTCCTTTGCGCCGGTGCTCTTTGTACCGGTGCTCTTTGTACCGGTGCTCTTTGTACCGGTGCTCTTTGTACCGGGGTGTACGTCGGCGTCGAGGCCGCCCATGACGCCGAGGAGGCGGTCCTGGGCGACGACGCCGAGGATCTCGCCGTCGGTGTCGGCGACGGCCACGGGGTGCAGGGAGCGCGCGGAGACGGCGCACAGTTCGGCGAGCGGCGTCCCGGGGGCGACCGGCGCGCAGCCGCAGCCGGGCGGGCAGTCCTCGGGGAGGACGGTGCCGTCGGTCATGACGGACTCGGCGGTGAGCACCCGGGTGCGGTCGACGTCCTGGATGAAGGAGGCGACGTAGTCGTCGGCGGGGCGGACCAGGATGTCCTCGGCCGTGCCGAGCTGGACGATCCGGCCGTCGCGCATGACGGCGACGCGGTCGCCGAGGCGCATGGCCTCGTTGAGGTCGTGGGTGATGAAGACGATGGTCTTCTTCAGCTTCTGCTGGAGGACGAGCAGCTGGTCCTGCATGTCGCGGCGGATCAGCGGGTCGAGCGCGCTGAAGGACTCGTCCATGAGGAGCACGTCGGCGTCGGTGGCGAGGGCGCGGGCGAGGCCAACGCGCTGCTGCATGCCGCCGGACAGCTCGTCGGGCCAGGACTTCTCCCAGCCGGCCAGGCCGCACAGCTCCAGGGCCTCGGCGGCGCGCTTCTCGCGTTCGGCGCGCGGGACGCCCTGGACCTCCAGGCCGTAGCCGGCGTTCTCGAGGACGCTGCGGTGCGGGAAGAGCGCGAAGTGCTGGAAGACCATGCTGATCTTCGTGGAACGGACCTCGCGCAGCTCCCGCGGGGCGAGCGCGGTGAGGTCGCGGCCGTCGAAGAGGACGCGGCCGGCGGTGGGCGGAAGCAGGCCGTTCAGCATGCGCAGGAGGGTGGACTTGCCGGACCCCGACAGACCCATGACGACGAAGATCTGGCCTGCCTCGACGGTGAAGGACGCGTCGATGACGGCCGCCGTGGTGCCGTCGGAGCGCAGGGCGTCCCGGTCGGCGCCGGCTTCGGCGAGTTTGCGGACTGCTTCGTCGGGTCGTCTGCCGAACACCTTGTACAGATGGTCGGCCTGGAGCCTGGACACATACACCTCACGGGTAGCAACGAAAACGGCCCGCCACCCCCGCAGCTGCCGGGCCGTGGAGCGTGGCGGGATCTGCCCGCGCGGCCCGTCACGTACCGGATTCGTTCGTTGAATCCGGTACCGGGTTCGCTCCGGGCCCGAACCTGCCCGGGCCGACTCTGTGCAAACGCGAAGGTGACTGGCGTCACGCCTGGTGGGGGGTGTTGTCGGTGCGGTGCGGCATGATCGGGGTGTGACGCGACGCCTGATGCTCCTCGACACCGCCAGCCTCTACTTCCGCGCGTACTTCGGCGTGCCGGACTCGGTCCGGGCGCCGGACGGGACGCCGGTGAACGCCGTGCGCGGGCTGCTCGACTTCATCGGCCGGCTGGTGCAGGACCACCGCCCGGACGACCTGGTGGCCTGCTGGGACGACGACTGGCGCCCGCAGTGGCGGGTGGATCTGATCCCCTCGTACAAGGCGCACCGGGTGGCCGAGGTGACGGAGTCGGGGCCGGACGTGGAGGAGGTCCCGGACACGCTGTCGCCGCAGGTGCCGGTGATCGTCGACGTGCTCGACGCGCTCGGAATCGCCCGGGTCGGCTCGCCCGGCTTCGAGGCGGACGACGTGATCGGCACGCTGACCGAGCGGGCGCCGGGCCCGGTGGACATCGTCACCGGCGACCGCGACCTGTTCCAGCTGGTGGACGACGCGCGAGGGGTGCGGGTGCTGTATCCGCGCAAGGGCGTGGGCGACTGCGATCTGGTGGACGAGGAGCTGATCCTCGCGAAGTACGGAGTGCGCGCGGACCGGTACGCGGACTTCGCGGCGCTGCGCGGGGACACCAGCGACGGCCTGCCGGGCGTGAAGGGCATCGGCGAGAAGACGGCGGCGCAGCTGATCACGGAGTACGGGGACCTGGCGGGGGTACGGGCGGCGGCGGCCGACCGGACGTCGAAGCTGACCCCGGCGAAGCGGCGCGGCATCGCGGAGGCGGCGGAGTACCTGGACGTGGCGCCGACGGTGGTGCGGGTCGCGCGGGACGTGCCGCTGCCGGAGTTCTCGGCCGCCCTGCCGTCGGCGCCCCGGGACCCGGAGGCCCTCGCGGGCCTGGTGGAGCGGTGGGGGCTCGGCGGTGCGGTCGGGCGGCTGCTGCCGGTCCTCGCGCGCTGAGCACCGGTCCGGAGCGGCCTGCCGCCTGTTCATCGCAGGTGCTAGCTTAGGCAAACCTAAGCATGCAACCGAAAACGGGGGAGACCGCCGTGGCAGAACAGCCCGCAGCACAGCCCGCCCGCAAGGCCCCGCGGGCCTACGAGGCCCAGGTGATCCGTACCGAGAAGATCACCCCGCACATGGTGCGGCTGGTGCTCGGCGGCCCGGGGCTCGACACCTTCGAGGCCGGCGACTACACCGACCACTACGTGAAGCTCCTGTTCGCGCCGGAGGGCGTGGAGTACCCGGCGCCGTTCGACATGGAGCGCATCCGTGCCGAGTTCCCGCGCGAGCAGTGGCCGACGACCCGGACGTACACGGTACGGGCCTGGGACGCGGCGCAGCGCGAGCTGACGGTGGACTTCGTGGTCCACGGCGACGAGGGCCTGGCCGGTCCGTGGGCGGCGCGGGCGCAGGCGGGCGACACGATCCGCTTCCTCGGCCCCGGCGGCGGCTACGCCCCGGACACGGCCGCCGACTGGCATCTGCTGGCCGGTGACGAGAGCGCCCTGCCGGCGATCGCGACCGCCCTGGAGCGGCTGCCTGAGGGTGCGGCGGTGCACGCCTTCGTGGAGGTCGCGGACGCGTCGGAGGAGCAGAAGTTCGCGACCGCGGCCGGCGTGGACGTCACCTGGCTGCACCGGGGCTCCCGTCCGGTGGGCGAGGCGCTGATCGACGCGGTGCGCGGGCTCGACTTCCCGGCCGGGAACGTGCACGCCTTCGTCCACGGCGAGGCCGGCTTCGTGAAGGAGCTGCGCCGGCATCTGCGGATCGACCGCGAGGTGCCGCGCGAGCGGCTGTCGATCTCGGGCTACTGGCGGCTCGGCAAGACGGACGAGGCCTGGCGCGCGATCAAGCGCGAGTGGAACGAGCAGGTGGAGCGCGAGCAGGAGAGCTGACGCGCGGAGTGCGAGCCCTGGGGGCGGGATCCGGAAGGGTCCCGCCCTCAGTGTTTTCTGGGGGTCCTCCGGTCAGCGCTCGGTGCCGAACAGCCGGTCCGAGGCGTCGACGTGCGCCATCCGGCGGATCGCGGAGAACACCGCGTCGCCCATGACCGTGCCGATGACCACGCTCTCGACGAGCTCCTCGCGGACGACGTTGTGGGCGACCCAGTCGAGGTCCGCGTGCGCCACGCGCTCGGCGGCGTCGGCGTAGTCGTCGACGAGCTCGGCGAAACCGCCGTGCCCGACGTCCTCCAGGGCGGCGAGGGCGAACGCGAGGGCCTCGGACTGCGGGGCCCCGGGTTCGGTGTGCCAGCCGCGGCGGGCGATCAGCTCGGCGACCTTCGCCCGGGCGGCGACCAGGGACGGCGGCGCTTCCTCGGCGGGCTCGTCGCCCGGCGCGTCCTTGTCCCGCCGGCTCTCGTAGCGCGGCACGAGCCGTTCCGCCGCCTCGCCCATGATGTTGTGCAGCGGTCGCTCCTCGTCGTCGACGGCGGCGACGACGGCGCGGACGCCGGCCACGGAGAGCCCGCCGACGTCGAGCAGGGCGCGGATCAGGCGGAGCCGCCGTACGTGCGTCTCCTCGTACGAGGCCTGGTTGGGGCTGGTCAACTGCCCCGCGGGCAGCAGTCCTTCCCGTACGTAGTACTTGATCGTGGGCACCGACACCCCGGTCCTACGACTCAACTCTCCGATGCGCACCGCGTGTTCACCTTTCCGGCCGGACTCCGGTCTTGCCGACCGACCCCTCCATCATAGATAGTGACGCTATCGGATAGCAGAAAGTGCCACTATCCATTTCGCATACGCATCCCACGGGGGGATCCATGTCCTCGGCACCTCAGCTCTCGGCACCACAACTCCGCACGCTCCACCGGCCCCTGGTCTGGTTCGCCGCCTCCATGGCCGGCCTCGCGCTCGTCTCCGCGGCCGGGCTCGTCCTCGACGACCGCGTCCTGGTCGGCGCCCCGATCTGGGCCAAGCCGCTGAAGTTCTCGCTCTCGTTCATCGCGTACGGGCTCTCGCTCGCCTGGATGCTCTCCCTGCTGCCCGGCGCCCGGGCCAGGCGGGTCGGCTGGTGGGCCGGGACCGTGCTCACCGTCGCCAGCGTCATCGAGATGGTGCTGATCACCGGCCAGGTGATCCGCGGCACCCGGAGCCACTTCAACAACGCGACGCCCTTCGACACGGCCGTCTTCCAGGTCATGGGCCTCACCGTCGTCGTGCTGTGGCTGGCCGCGCTCCTCATCGCCGTCCTGCTGCTGCGCGCCCGCATCCTGGACCGCGCCACCGCCTGGGCCGTGCGGCTCTCCTCGCTCATCGCCCTGGCGGGCGCGGCCGTCGGCTTCCTGATGGTGCGGCCCACGCCCGAGCAGCTCGCCCAGCCCGACCCGCCGGTCGTCGGCGCGCACAGCGTCGGCGTGCCCGACGGCGGCCCCGGCCTGCCGCTGACCGGCTGGTCCACCACCGGCGGCGACCTGCGCATCGCCCACTTCTTCGGCATGCACGCGCTGCAACTCGTCCCGCTGGTCCTGCTCGTGCTCGCCGCACTCGCCCCGCGCTACGCCCGCCTCGCCGACGACCTCGTCCGACTGCGCCTGGTCCTGGTCGCCGCCGGCTCCTACGCCGCGACCTTCGCACTCGTCACCTGGCAGGCCCTGCGCGGCCAACCGCTCCTCTCCCCCGACGCCACCACCCTCACCGCAGCCGCCACGATCGCCGTCCTGACCCTCGCGGGCACGGCCCTGGCACTGCGCACCCCGCGCAGCCTGGAGCTCGTCGCATGACCGACCCGGCCCTCCTCTTCGACCTGACCTTCCTCCTCGCGGCGCCGTTCTGGCTCCTGATGATCCTGGCTCCCGGCCAGCGCATCACCGACCGCGTCGCCGCCTCCCCGCTCACCGTCCTCCCGGTCCTCGCCGTCTACCTCCTCCTCGCCGCCCCGGTGCTCCCCGAGCTCTGGACCGCGGTCACCCGCCCCGACCTGCCCGCCTTCCAGACCCTCACCGCCCTCCCGAACGGCGCGGCCGCCCTGTGGGCCCAGGTCATCGCCTGGGACCTGCTCCTCGGCCAGTGGATCTACCGCGAGTCCCGCCGCCTCGCCCTCTCCCCCTTCCTCACCGGACCGCTCCTCGTCCTGACGATCCTCCTGTCCCCCGTCGCCCTCCTGCTCTTCCTCGCCCTCCGCGCCCTCCGCCGAGCCCGCACCGCCGAGCCGGTCCGGCGGTAGCCTCCCCTCATGCGATACGAGGACCGGGCCGTCGGCGCCGTCCTGGGCTCCGCCGTCGGTGACGCGCTCGGGGCGCCCTTCGAGTTCGGGCTCCCCGGGGTGTTCCGGGAACGCTTCCCGGACGGCGTCGGCGAGATGTGCGGGGGCGGCGGCTGGGATCCCGGCGAGGCCACGGACGACACACAGATGGCAGTGCTCGTCGCGGACTCCCTCCTCGAACGGGGCGGGCTCGACCTTCCCGACCTGTTCGCCCGCTTCCGCCGCTGGGCGCGGGCAGAGCCGAAGGACATCGGGCTGCAGACCGAGGCGGTGCTCCTCGGCGGCGACCCCTGGGACACCGCCGCCGCCCTGCACTTCCAGGTCAACGGGCGCGGGGCGGGCAACGGTTCGCTGATGCGGGCCGCCACCTCCGCCGTGCACTTCGCCTCCGCCGGCCGCGCCGCCACCATGGAGGCGGGCCGGCGGATCGCCGCCCTCACCCACGGGGACCGCGCCGCCTGGGAGGGCACCGCGGTGCTCCACGAGCTGGTCCGCGTCGCCCTCCTCGGCGACGACCCGCTCGCGGCCGTGCCCGCCGCCCTCGCCGAGGTGGCCGACGCCCACCGGGACCGCTGGGCCGGCGTGCTGGCCCCCGACTGGCACCCGGAGGACGCCACCGAGTTCAACGGCGCCGTCTGGCCCTGCCTCGGCTCCGCCCTCTGGGCGCTGCGCACCACCGACTCGTACGGGACCGCTCTCGCCGCCGCGATCGACCTGGGCGGTGACACCGACACCGTCGCCGCCGTCACCGGCACGCTCGCCGGCGCGGTCCACGGCCCGGACGCCATCCCCGCGCGCTGGACCGAAGCCCTGCACGTGCCGCTGCCGGGCTTCGGCGACCGGGTGCTCCGCGCCGCGGACCTGCGGGACCTGGCGCTGGCCCTGATCTGACCCGGCTGGTCCGCGCCCGCTACCGCACCCGCACCGTCGCGAGGACCTCCCGGTCCGGCTGCAGCGTCAGTCCCGGCACCGGGCGTATCTCGTCCGCGTCGAGGTCGAGACGGAAGCGGCGGGCGACGACGGCCAGGATCAGGACCGCCTCCACCATGGCGAAGCGGGTGCCGAGGCAGACGCGGGGGCCGCCACCGAAGGGGTACCAGGCGTACTCCGGTATCTCCTCGCTCTCGCCCTCCGTCCCGCCCTCCGTCCCGCCGCCCTTCGGCGACAGCCAGCGCTCGGGGCGGAACTCCAGCGGATCGCGGTACCAGCGCGGGTCGCGGTGGGTGGCCCACTGGCTGGACCAGACACGGGTGCCGGGACGGACGGGGGCGCCGCCGAGCGTGGCGCCCTCCTTGGCTATGCCGGTGAGGAGCCAGATCGTGGGGTAGAGACGGAGGGTCTCCTTCACCACGGCCTGGGTGTAGGCGAGTTCGGCGTAGTCGTCGAAGCCGGGGTCGCGGTCGCCGAGGACCCGGTCGAGCTCGGCGCCGAGCGCCTCGGCGACGCGCGGGTTGCGCGAGAGCAGGTACCAGGCCCAGACGAGGGTGGAGCTGGTGGTCTCGTGGCCGCCGATGTAGAGCGTGACGGTCTCGTCGCGGATCTCCCGGTCGGAGAGGTGCGCGCCGGTCTCGTCCCGCGCGGCGAGCAGCCGGCTGAGCAGGTCGGGGCGGTCGGTGTCGCCGTCCCGGTGGCGGGCGACGACCCGGGCGACCTCGGCGTCGATGACGGCGACGGCGCGCCTGATACGGGCCCGCCCGGGCGTGGGCACCCAGTCGGGCAGGATCGCGCCGATGCCGCTGAACTCGGCGCCGATCTCCTGCTGCGCCACGTCCATGGCGCGGCTGATGGACTCGGCGTCGGCCGCCGTGTCGACGCCGAAGATGGTGCGGACGGCGATGAGTTGGGTGAGCGCGGCCATCTCCCGCTTGACGTCGATGCGCTGCCCGTCGGCCCACCGCCCGGCCAAGTCGACCGCGCATTCGGCCATGGTCGCCGCGTACGCCTTCACCTGCCGGGGCCGCACCGAGGGCTGTACCAGGGAGCGCTTGCGCCGCCAGTCCGCGCCCTTGGCGACCACGACGCCGTCGCCGAGGAGCGTACGGACGGCGATGCCGAGGTCGGGCTGGTCGAAGGTCCGCTCGACCTCGGTGAGGAGTTCCCCGATGGTCTCGGGGTGGGCGATGAACAGCGCGGGGCCGGGCCCGAACCGCCAGCGGACGAAGTCCCCCCGCTCACGCAGCCGTTCGAAGAAGGCGAGCGGGTCCTTGCCGAACTCCGGCAGGTTCCCCAGCACCGGGACACCGCGCGGCCCCGGCACGGTCTTCCGTCCGTCCGCCGTCGGCTTTTCCGCACCGACGGCGGACGGACCGGCTTGCGTGGTCACGTTCTCTTCCTTCCGCAGGAGTTGCCTGGCCTGTCTCAAGACCATGGAAGCGGAAGGAACTGACACTCCGCCAGACCTGTGGAAAACCCCCTGTGGAAAAGCCCCTTCGGGCGACTCTCCGTCAGCCCACCGAGCTGTACGCCACCACACCCCTCAGCAGCGAGTCCACCGCCTTGCGCGCGTTCTTCGCGACGGTGCTGTTCTCCCTCGGCGCGGCCGCCGCGATCTGACCGAGCACGTCGATGACCTGCTTGCACCAGCGGACGAAGTCGCCGGCCGGCATCTCCGCCTCGCGCAGCACCTCGTCGAGCCCCTTGTCGGAGGCCCACTGGTAGGCGGCCCAGGCGAAGCCCAGGTCGGGCTCGCGCTGTCCGACGCCCTCGGCCTGGTGGAGCCTGAACTCCTCCTCCAGTGCGTCGAGCCGGCCCCAGATCCGCACCATCTCGCCGAGCGCCGCCTTGGACCTGCCGGTCGGCAGCTTCGGCGCCACGGCGTCGTCCGACTGCCGGGCCTCGTAGACGAGCGCCGAGACACAGGCGGCCAGCTCGGCCGGGTTGAGCCCCTCCCAGACGCCCTCGCGGAGGCATTCGCTCGCCAGCAGGTCGAGCTCGCCGTAAAGCCGGGCGAGCCGCTTGCCGTTGTCGGTGACGTCGTCGTCGCGCAGGTAGTCGAGCTCGGTGAGGAGCGCGACGATCCGGTCGAAGGTGCGGGCGATGGTGTTCGTCCGGCCCTCGATGCGCCGCTCCAGCTGCTTGGTGTCCCGCTGCAGCCGGTGGTAGCGCTCGGCCCAGCGGGCGTGGTCCTCACGCTCGTCGCAGCCGTGGCAGGGATGCGCGCGGATCTCGGTGCGCAGCCGGGCGATCTCGCGGTCGTCGGCGGCGGCCGAACGCTGCTTGCGGTGCCGCTCCGGGTTGATGTGCCCGGCCTTGCTGCGCAGCGCGGAGGCGAGGTCGCGGCGGGACTGCGGGGACTTCGCGTTGAAGGACCGGGGGATCCGCATCCGCTCGAGCGGCTCCACCGGCACCGGGAAGTCGATCGAGGCGAGCCGCTTGACCTGCCGCTCGGCGGTGAGCACGAGCGGGCGCGGTCCGTCGTACTGGTCGAAGCCGCGGTGCCCGTTGGTCCGCCCGGCCGGGACGCCCGGGTCGAGGACGAGGGCGAGACCGGCGAACTTGCCGGTCGGCACGTGGATGACGTCGCCGGGCTTGAGCCGCTCCAGGGAGGCGGCGGCCTGCGCGCGCCGCTGGGCGGCGCCCTGCCGGGCGATCTCCGTCTCGCGGTCCTTCAGCTCGCGGCGGAGCCGCGCGTACTCCTCGAAGTCGCCGAGGTGGCAGGTCATGCCCTCCCGGTAGCCCGCCAGGCCCTCCTCGTTGCGCTGCACCTGCCGGGAGATCCCGACGACCGAGCGGTCGGCCTGGAACTGGGCGAAGGAGGTCTCCAGGAGCTCGCGCGAGCGGTGCCGGCCGAACTGGTCGACCAGGTTGACCGCCATGTTGTACGAGGGCTTGAAGCTGGAGCGCAGCGGGTACGTGCGGGTGCCGGCGAGTCCTGCGAGGTGCGCCGGGTCCATGGCACGCTGCCACAGCACCACCGCGTGCCCCTCGACGTCGATGCCGCGCCGGCCCGCACGGCCGGTGAGCTGGGTGTACTCGCCGGGGGTGATGTCGGCGTGCTGCTCGCCGTTCCACTTGACGAGCTTCTCCAGGACCACGGAACGGGCCGGCATGTTGATGCCGAGTGCCAGGGTCTCGGTGGCGAAGACCGCCTTGACGAGGCCGCGGACGAAGAGCTCCTCGACGACCTCCTTGAAGGTGGGGAGCATGCCGGCGTGGTGGGCGGCGATGCCGCGCTCCAGGCCCTCCAGCCACTCGTAGTAGCCGAGGACGTGCAGGTCCTCGTCGGGGATGGCGGCGGTGCGCTCCTCGACGATCTCGCGGACCCGGCGGCGCGCGTCGTCGTCGTTGAGCCGCAGGCCCGCGTAGAGGCACTGCTGGACGGCGGACTCGCAGCCGGCCCGGCTGAAGATGAAGGTGATGGCGGGCAGGAGTCCCTCGGCGTCGAGCCGCTCGATGACCTCGGGCCGGCCCGGCGTCCAGATCCGGGACCGCTGGCGCCGCTCGCGCTCTCGGTCGGCTTCGCGGACCATCTTGCCGCGGCGCCGGTCGCGCGGGTTGTACGTGCGCGAGTTCTCGGTGCGGGCGAGGCGCAGCAGGTCGGGGTTGACCTCGCGGCGGGAGGCGCCGCGGCCGCCGTGGTCGGTCTCCTCCTCGAAGAGGTCGTACATCCGGCGGCCGGCCAGGACGTGCTGCCACAGCGGCACGGGGCGGCTCTCCGAGACGATGACCTCGGTGTCCCCGCGCACGGTGTCCAGCCAGTCACCGAACTCCTCGGCGTTGGACACGGTCGCGGAGAGCGACACCAGCGTCACGGACTCGGGGAGGTGGATGATCACTTCCTCCCAGACGGCGCCGCGGAAGCGGTCGGAGAGGTAGTGGACCTCGTCCATGACCACGTAGCCGAGGCCGGAGAGCGCCTGGGACCCCGCGTACAGCATGTTGCGGAGGACCTCGGTGGTCATGACGATGACCGGGGCGTCGCCGTTGACGCTGTTGTCGCCGGTGAGCAGGCCGACCTTGTCGTGGCCGTACCGCTTGACGAGGTCGGCGTACTTCTGGTTGGAGAGCGCCTTGATGGGCGTGGTGTAGAAGCACTTACGGCCCTGGAGCAGGGCGAGATGGACGGCGAACTCGCCGACGATGGTCTTGCCGGAGCCCGTGGGAGCGGCGACGAGCACGCCCTTGCCCGCTTCGAGGGCCTGGCACGCCTCGATCTGGAAGGGGTCCAGGCCGAAGTCGTACATCTCGCGGAAGGGGGCCAGCGCGGTGGCCTGCTCGCGGTTGCGGGCGCGGGCGGCTGCGTACGCTTCGGCTGGTGTGAGGTCCTCTGTCATCTTGTTGTCGAGCCTACCCGCCACCTCTGACAGTGACGCGATCTTTATCGAGCGGCTTCGATTCCGGGCATACGGCAGTCCCCCCGGACGGAATCCGGGGGGACTGCCCGCGATCACGCGGTGACGATCAGCTGACGACGATCAGAGGACGACGGTCAGGCGATGACGGTCAGGTGATGTCGTCGTAGCCGTTCAGCCGCTGCGCCCCCGCACCGTCCTGCTCGCCGGTCGCCTGCTCGGGCAGCGCCCGGGCGGCGGGCACGGTCTCGGTGGGGCCGATGGGCTCGGGCGTGAGGTCCAGCTGCGACGCCTCGTCGTCGTCGAGCTCGGCGTCGGGGTTCCCGCGCCGGCGCCGCTTGTCGTTGAGCAGCGCGATGCCGACGGCACCGAAGTAGAGGATGCTGATCGGGCCGGCCAGGGCGAGCATGCCGACCGGGTCCGTGGTCGGGGTGATCACGGCGCCGAAGATGAAGACGCCCATGATCACGCCGCGCCACCAGCGGGCCATGCGGCGGCCGCTGAGCACGCCGGTGAGGTTCAGCATCACGAGCACGAGCGGCAGCTCGAAGGCGAGGCCGAAGACCAGCACCATGCGCAGGGTGAAGTCGAGGACGTCACCGAGCGAGAGGATGTTGGCGGAGCCGTCGGGCGTGAGGCTGATGAGCACCTTCACGCTGACGGGCAGGATGAGGTACGCGATGTAGGCGCCGGCCGCGAAGAGCGGGACCGCGGCGCCGGTGAAGAGGTACGTGTACCTCTTCTCGTGCTTGTGCAGTCCGGGTGCGACGAAGGCCCAGAGCTGGTACAGCCAGACGGGGCTCGCCACGACGAGGCCCGTGGTGAGAGAGACCTGGATCGTGGTGCTGAACGGCGCCATGAGCGTGTTGAAGGAGACGATCGCGCAGTTTCCGCCGTCGCTGGTGACGCCCGGCGGGCACTTGGGCACCGACCGGGTCAGGAAGGTCATGATCTCCTCGCTGTACACGAGGGCCACGATGGTGACCGCGGCGATGGCCAGGAGGCCCTTCGCGAGGCGGTTGCGGAGTTCACGCAGGTGTTCCACGAGGGGCATGCGGCCCTCGGGGTCCTTCTCCTGCTTGCGGGCAGACTTGAGCAACCCACGTCCTCATCTCGTGCGGCAGCCGCCGCGCTGTGCGGCGGCTGCGGCGGGCCGGCTCAGCGCTTGGTGGTGTCGGTGGGCTCGGTCACGGGACGCGAGCTGGTCACGTCGCCGGGAGCGGCCTGGATGGTGCGGGGCGCGGCCTGGTCCTGAGCGGTGGTCTGCGCGTCGGCGGGGGCGCTCTGCTGGTCCTCCGACTTCATCGCCTTGGCCTCGCTCTTGAGGATGCGGGCGGACTTGCCCAGCGAACGGGCCATCTCCGGCAGCTTCTTCGCGCCGAACAGCAGGATGACGACGACGAGGATCAGAATGATCTCGGTGGGGCCGAGCCTACCCATAGCTGTTTACCTTCTTCACCGAGGCGACATGGAACGTACGTGCCCGGACGTCCGGACAGGCGTCCGGGCACCGCGCTGCATGCGATCGTAACCCGCAGGAGTAAACGGGCGGCAATGGACTTGCATACGGGCGATTGCGACGCCCGCGCCGCTCGCCCGCCACGGGAGGAACGAAGTCAGCGCAGCGTCCGGCCCGTTCGCGCCAGGTCACCGGCGGCGCGCTCAAGGTCCTCGGCGGCCTGGTGGATGCGCTCTGTGGTGTGGGCCACTTGACGGCCGAGCCGCTGGGCCTCCAGGAAGACCTTGATGCCGAGGACACCGAGGACGGCGATGCCGAGGAAGCCGAGGGCGATGGCGAGCATGGGCCAGAACATGGGTCGAGCCTAAGGCTTGCGCGGCCGAGGGGCCGCCGGGCGGTCCCTCAGCCGGTGGTGTGCAGGCGCAGGGTGTTCACGCCGCCGCCGGTGAGGAGTTCGACGATCCGCTCGCCGGCGGGCTTGCGGACGGCGCTGCCGCACTCGGGGCAGGTGAAGGAGTAGAAGGTGGTGCGGCGGCTCGCGCCGATGGCGAGCCGCAGGGCGCCCGCGGAGAGTTCGAAGCGGGCGCGGCAGTCGGGGCAGGCGGCCTTGAAGAGAACCGGGGCGATTGGCGCCACAAGACCGGACATCACGGACATATCCCTCAACTCTCCCCACTGCCACCGGTGCGTCTCACTGGGAACAGCGTCCGGACCTTCCGGAACGTCACGTTCCCCCCTGCCGTTTCCCCCTGCTGCTCCCCCGCGGATTCCCTCTACGAGATCCCTCTACGGATTCGCTCTGCGGGTTCCCCCGGCGGGTTCCCTCTGCCGTCGGCAGCCGGTCAGCCCTCGTACGCGGCGAGCGCCGCGGTCGCCGCCTCCCGCGCGCTGTCCGCGAGCTCGGCCGGGCCCACGATCCGCCCGTCGCTGCCGAGCCGCAGCGCAAGCCGCCGCAGCGAGGCCGGCGCCGGGGTGCGCAGGGTGATGCGCAGACCGCCGTCGGGCAGCTCCTCGGCCACGTCGTGCGGGTAGTACTCGGCGACCCAGCGGCCGCCGGGCCCGACCTCCACCACGACCTCCGGGTCCTCGGCGGACGGCTGGACCAGCCCCTCCGACAGGTCGCGCAGCTCGATCTCCGGCGGCGCGGCCGGCGCGTCGAGGATCCGGATCTCGGCGACCCGGTCGAGCCGGAAGGTGCGGCGCGCCTCGGAGAGCCGGCACCACGCCTCCATGTAGGTGTGGCCGACGGCGAACAGCCGGATCGGATCCACCTCGCGCTCGGTGAGCTCGTCGCGCGCGGGCGAGTAGTAGCGCAGCCACAGCCGGCGGCGCTCCGAGATCGCCCGGTCGACCTCGGCGAAGACCCCGCCCTCGGACTCGAAGGTGACCGAGAGCCGCGAGCTGGCCCCGGCCGCCTCGCCGGCCGCCGCCTCCAGCTTGGCGGTGGCGCGCAGCAGCGCCTCGCGGTCGCCCTCGCGCAGCCCGGGCAGCGTCGCCACCGCGCGCGCCGCGACGAGCAGCGCGGTCGCCTCGTCGGCGGCGAGCCGCAGCGGCTCCGCGACGTCGTCCGGGTTGTGCCACCAGATGCGGTCGCCGTCGGTGTCGATGTCGAGCAGGTCGCCGCCGCGGAAGCTGGTGCCGCACATCGGCAGCACGTCCAGGTCCGAGATCAGCTCGTCCTCGGTGATCCCGAAGGCGCGGGCGACGTCGGCGACGTGCGCGCCGGGACGCTCGCGGAGATAGGTGACGAGGGACAGCATGCGCCTCGTCTGGTCGATGGCGTTGACGGCCACGGTCGTTCCTCTTCCCTCAGCCCTTGGCCACGGCGCGCAGCCGGTCCACCACGTCGGCCCGCAGGTCGGCGGGCTCCAGGACGACCACGTCCGGGCCGAACTCCACCAGCCAGGCGTCGAGCCCGTGCCCGTACGGGATCTCCAGCTCGTCCCAGCCGTCGGCGCCCTCGGTCACCGACTGGGCGCGGGCCCGCAACGGATAGCCGCAGCCGGCCCGCAGCCGGATCCGGGCCGAGCGGGTCGCGGTCTCCCCCGCCCAGCTCTCGACGGTCTCGCGGACGGTGACGACGTCGGGTACGGGCGCGGTGAAGGCGCCCGCCCGGGAACGCACCCTGCCGGTGATGCGGGACAGCCGGAAGACCCGCTCGGCACCCCGGTCCCGGTCCCAGCCCGCCAGGTACCAGTGGCCGCGCCAGCACTCCAGGACCCACGGCTCCACCTGCCGGGTCTCCGGGCGGGCGGCGTTGGCCTTGCGGTAGTCGAAGACGACGGGGCGGCGGTCGCGGCAGGCCAGCATCAGCGGCTCGAAGGCGGCCTCGTGGACCGGGATGCGCGGTTCGAGGGCGCTGTGCCGGTCGTCGTACGAGTCCTCCGCCTCCGGCATGCCGGCGGCGCGCAGCTTCTGCAGGGCACCGCTGGCGGCCCCGGCCAGGCGGGCCTGCTGCCAGACCTTGGCGGCCAGGCCCAGGGCCGCGGCCTCCTCGGCGTCGAGAGTGATGGGCGGCAGCCGGTTGGAGTCACGGCGGGCCAGGTAGCCGGTCTCGCCGTCCAGGTTCTCGACGGTCTCGATGACCAGGCCGAGCTCGCGCAGATCGTCCTTGTCGCGCTCGAACATCCGGTTGAAGGCGTCCTCGCCGGTCGCCTCCATGTACGCCTCGATGGAGCCGCGAAGTTCCCTCTTGCTCAGCGGCCGACGGGTCCCGAGCAGGCACAGCGCAAGATTCATCAGCCGCTCGGCCTTGGCAATCGCCATCGACGCCCCGCACCCTCTTCTGCCGTCTCGGCTTCTCGGATCGCTTCTCGAACTTCTTGAGACGTCCGACCGTACCGCTCCGCGCGGTCCGGACAAAAGCCGGGACAAACGCCCGAGGACCCCCACCCTGGGGGCGGGGGTCCTCGGTACCGACGTGAATCCGTCAGGTCGGTGCCGGCCGGTCCTAGCCGACGGCGACGAGGTCGCAGACGAAGATCAGCGTCTCGTTCGGGCCGATCGCGGAGCCGGCGCCGCGCTCGCCGTAGGCCAGGTGCGGCGGGATGACCAGCTGGCGGCGACCGCCGACCTTCATGCCCTGCACGCCCTGGTCCCAGCCCGGGATGACCTGGCCGACACCGAGGCGGAACGGCAGCGGGTTGCCGCGGTTCCAGGACGCGTCGAACTCCTCGCCGGAGCTGAAGGAGACACCCACGTAGTGGACCAGCACGTCCTTGCCGGCCTCGGCGACGGGGCCGTCGCCCTCCCAGATGTCCTTGATCTCCAGATCGGCCGGCGGCTCGCCGCCCGGGAAGTCGACCTCGGGCTTCTCGATGCTCACTGCAGTGTGCTCCTCATACTGATGAACCGTGCGGACGATGGCCCGCGCGACCGGGACAGTCTTACATCTTCGCCAGGATGTCGACGGAGAACACCAGCGTGGAGTTCTTCGGAATGCCCTGCTTCTCCTGGTCGCCGAAGGCCTCCGACGGCGGCGCCACGATCAGGATGCGGCTGCCCACCTTCTTGCCGGCGATGCCGTCCTTGAGGCCCTTCAGGGTCAGCTGTCCCAGCGGGAAGTTGGCGGGCTTGCCCATGGTGTAGGTCGAGTCGAAGACCTTGCCGTCCTTCCACAGGGCGGCGACGTAGTTCACGACGACCGTGTCGGTGTCCTTCACGACCTCGCCCTTGGACTCCAGGATGTAGTTGGAGACCAGCTTGGTGGGCGGGTTCACCTTGGGAACCGTCAGCGAGGGCTGCTTGCCGTCGGTGTTGGTGCCGACCTTCGGCAGGTCCTTGTCGTCCTGGGCGACGACGGTGCCCTCGGCGGACTTCGGGATGGTGACGGCCTTCAGGATGTCGACCACGAACACCAGGGTGGCGTTGGGCTTGATGTCGCCCTGGCCCTGCGCCCCGTAACCGAGCTCCGGCGGAATGCCGATCTCGACGCGGCTGCCGACCTTCTGGCCCTCCAGGCCCTGGTCCCAGCCCTTGATGACCTGGCCGGCGCCAAGGGTCAGCTCGAAGGGCTGCTTCCGGTCGAAGCTGTTGTCGAAGGGGGTGGTGGAGTCCCAGGCCTGGCCCAGGTAGTTCACCTGGAGGGCGTCGCCCTTCTTCGTCACCGCGCCCGTGCCCTCGCTGATGACGTTGACCTTGAGGGCCTTGGGCGGGTCGCCCACGCCCTTGGAGAGGGTCGGCTTCTCCCCGAACTTCTCCCCCGCGGTGATGGCGGGAAGCCCGTTCTTCATCGAACCGGATTCGGAGCCCTTGTCGTCGCCACCGCAGGCCGCTGTGGTCAGCAGCAGCAGCGGGACGACGAGCAGGCCGGCAAGTCGGCGCACTGGTTCCTCAGATCTCAGACGGCACAGTAGTTGTCCGGACACTCTAGGGGACCGCTCTGTGAAGCCGTCGGCCCCGCACGCGGAACGTGCGGGGCCGAGGAGTGCAGCCGTGTGAACGACCTGTGGATCGCCGTACGCGTCCTACATTCCGGCGATCAGCTTTTCCACCCGGTCGTCGACCGACCGGAACGGGTCCTTGCACAACACCGTGCGCTGCGCCTGGTCATTGAGCTTGAGGTGGACCCAGTCGACGGTGAAGTCCCGGCGCTGCTCCTGGGCGCGGCGGATGAAGTCACCGCGGAGCCGGGCCCGGGTGGTCTGCGGGGGCACGGACTTGCCCTCGAAGATCTTCACGTCGTTGCACACCCGCGCCGCCTGCCCGTTCTTCTGGAGCAGGTAGTACAGCCCGCGGCGGCGGTGGATGTCGTGGTACGCGAGGTCTATCTGCGCGACCCTCGGGTGCGACATGGTCATGTTGTGCTTGGCCCGGTACCGCTCGATGAGCTTGTACTTCATGACCCAGTCGATCTCGGTCTCGATACGGTCGAGCTGCTCCTCCTCGATGGCGTCGAGGGTGCGGCCCCACAGTTCCAGGACCTGGGCGACGGTGCCGCTGCGGATGCCGCGGCGGTCGACGAAGTCGGACGCCTTCTCGAAGTACTCCCGCTGGACCTCCAGGGCGGAGGCCTCACGGCCGCTGGCCAGCCGGACCTTGCGCTGGCCGGTGATGTCGTGGCTGACCTCGCGGATGGCCCGGATCGGGTTCTCCAGGGTCAGGTCGCGCATCACCGTGCCCGCCTCGATCATGCGCAGCACCAGGTCGGTGGCGCCGACCTTGAGCAGCATGGTCGTCTCGGACATGTTGGAGTCGCCGACGATGACGTGGAGCCGGCGGTAGCGCTCGGCGTCCGCGTGCGGCTCGTCGCGGGTGTTGATGATGGGGCGCGAACGGGTGGTGGCGGAGCTGACGCCCTCCCAGATGTGCTCGGCCCGCTGGGAGACGCAGTAGACGGCACCGCGCGGGGTCTGCAGCACCTTTCCGGCGCCGCAGATGAGCTGGCGGGTGACGAGGAACGGAATGAGGATGTCCGCGAGCCGCGAGAACTCGCCGTGGCGGGCGACGAGATAGTTCTCGTGGCAGCCGTAGGAGTTTCCGGCGGAGTCGGTGTTGTTCTTGAAGAGATAGACGTCGCCCGCGATTCCCTCCTCGTGCAGGCGGCGTTCCGCGTCGACGAGGAGTCCTTCGAGAATGCGCTCGCCGGCCTTGTCGTGGGTGACCAGTTCGACCACGTTGTCGCATTCGGGAGTTGCGTATTCCGGATGCGAACCCACGTCAAGGTACAGGCGGGCGCCGTTCCGCAGGAAGACATTGCTGCTGCGGCCCCATGACACGACACGGCGGAAGAGGTACCGCGCCACTTCGTCAGGAGACAGTCGGCGCTGTCCCCTGAACGTGCACGTGACGCCGTACTCGTTCTCCAGCCCGAAAATGCGGCGGTCCATGTCAGAACATTACGCCTGACGGCCTCTTCTGAAACCGGGTTCGACGACCCCGTTCCGATCGATTTACTACGCGTGCGCGTTCTTTTCGGCCCGCCCGGCCTGCGCGGCCTCGCTCCCGGCGCCCCCGTTGACGGCGTGTCGCGGCTCCCGCACGGCCGTGAGGACCCGGCCGGTGGCGAGGAGGACGAGGAAGGCGACGAAGCCGCCGATCCCGGCCACGGCGAAACCGGCGGGGGTCCCGGCGAGTTCGACGGCCGGACCGGAGACGGCCGAGCCGAGGGCGGCGCCGACGCCGAACGTGGTGACGAGCCAGGAGAACGCCTCGGTGACCGTGCCGCTCGGCGCGTGCCGGTCGACCACGATGAAGGCGCAGGCGAGCGCGGGGGCCAGGAAGACGCCGGCGAGGGCGGTGAGGGCGGTCATGGCGACCGGGCCGGGCACGAGGAGCAGCGGCAGGTAGCCGAGCGCGAGCAGCAGGACGAGCACCCGCAGCCGCCGTTCGGGCGCACCGGCCCACTGCCGGGCCCCGTAGACCGTGCCGCCGATCAGCGCACCGAGCCCGAGCGCGGCCATCAGCCAGCCGTAGACGGCCTGGTCGCCCCGGTCGTCCGCGTAGGCCACCGCGGCGACGGTGATGGAGCCGAGGGCGAGCCCGACGAAGAAGAACGAGCCGAGCAGGGCGAGCAGCCCGGGCGAACGCAGCGCGCCGAGCCAGTGGGCCTCGCGGGGCGCGGAGCGCCAGGCGCGGGACGGCTTGGAAAGCACCACGGACAGCGCGCCGACGACCCCGAGCACGTTGATGACGACGAGCGCGGCGGCGGGCGACCAGAGCGCCACGAGCAGGGTCAGCAGCAGCGGCCCGACGGTGAACATGACCTCCTGGGCCACGGCGTCCATGGCGTACGCGCGGTGGACCCGGTCCTCGCGGCCGAGGACGCTCGGCCACAGGGCCCGCAGGCCGCCCTCCAGGGGCGGCGTGAAGAGCCCGGCGACCAGCATGGCGGCGTAGGCGAGGAACAGGTTGCCGATGCCGGTGACGGCGAGCGCGGCCATGCCGAGGGCGGATATGACCGCGGCGGGCAGCTGGACGCGGGGCTGGCCCTTGAGGTCGACGGCCCGGCCGAGGAGCGGCTGGCCGACGGCGGTCGCGAGGCCGTACACGGCGATGAGGCCGCCCGCGAGGCTGTAGCTGCCGCCCTCGGCGCGCGTGAACACGGTGATGGCGATGGGACCGGTGCCGTTGGGGAGCCGGCCGACGAGGGTGCCCACGAGCAGGCGCGCCGCGTGGGGCGCGCGCAGGATGTCGAGATAGCCGCCGCTCGCCTCGGCCTTGGCCTCGGTGGCCATGTCGTCTCCCCTCCCCAGGGTCTCCGCCCGAGGTTTTACGTATAACGTTACTCGTCATACGTACCATGACCGCAGCGCACGGGTCCACCCCGGGCGCGTGAACGGTCCTGCAGAAAGCCGCCGCGGAGGTACGCGTGTCAAGCCCGGAACCGATCGGCGCCAGCCGCCCCACCAGCCGGGACGTCGCCGCAGCGGCCGGAGTCTCCCAGGCGACCGTCTCCCTCGTCCTCGGCGACAAATGGCGCGGCCGGGTCTCCGAACGCACCGCCGGCGCCGTCCGCGAAGCCGCCGCCCGGCTCGGCTACCGTCCGAACCTCGCCGCCCGCAACCTGCGCCTCGGCCGCACCCGCACGGCCCTCCTCGTCGTCCCCGCGCTCACCAACGAGTTCTTCGCCCGCGTCTACACCGGCGCCGCCACCGTCGCCGCCCGGCACGGCTTCGGCGTGGTCCTCTACCCCTCCCCCGCCGGCATCGGCCCCGCCAAGGACCCCTTCGCCTCCGCCCGGGCCGCCCTCGACGGCGTCATCGCCTCCTCCATGGCCACCGACGCCCTCAAGGCGTTCGGCGGCACCGACCTGCCGCTCGTCATGCTGGACAGCGACCCCGCCGGCAGCGGCGCCGCGGCCCACGTCAACCTCGACATCGCCGACGGCATGCGCCAGGTCACCGGCCACCTGCTCGCCCTCGGCCACCGGCGCTTCCTGCACCTCGCCTCGGCCGTGCCGTCCTGGACCTTCGACGTCCGCGCCGCCGCCCTCGCCGAGACCCTGCGCGGAACCACCGTCACGACCGTACGCGCGCCCCTCGACGTCCAGGGCGCCCGCGAGGCCACCGAGCGCGCCCTCACCGCGCCGGGACCCCGGCCCACCGCCGTCGTCTGCGACGACGACATCCTCGCCGCCGGCGCCTGCAAGGCCGCCCGCCGACTCGGCCTGCGCGTACCCGAGGACCTCTCCGTCACCGGCTTCGACGACCTGGCCCTCGCCACCGCCCTCGAACCCGAACTCACCACCGTCGGCCTGCCCGCCGAGCGCATCGGCGAGCGCGGCATGGCGGCCCTGCTGGCCGTCCTCGAAGGCCGCGAGCCGGAGGCCGGAGACCTGCCCGTCAGCCTGGTCGTGCGGGGCTCCTCGGGCCCGGCACCGGCCGCCTAGGCGCCTGTACGCGCGAGGGCCCCGGAGCCGTACAGAGATGTACGGCTCCGGGGCCCTCGTCGTCCGCCGGCGGACCCTAGTCCTCCGGGACCTCGTCCGACGGGTCGTCCGTCTTCACCACGGACACGTCGTCCGCCTCGAGCAGGCGCTTGAGCTGCCGGCCGACGATCCGCTTGAACTTGCGCTGCTGCGGACGCGTCCGGTCCAGGACCGCCACCTCCAGCCGCTCCGCGGGGATCTCCCGCTCCGTGCCGTTGGTGTCCCGGGACAGCGCCTGCACGGCCAGCTTCAGCGCCTCGGCCAGGGACATCCCGTCGCGGTGCCGCTGGTCCAGGAAGGAGCTGATCTGCTCCGCGTTGCCGCCGACCGCGACCGAACCGTGCTCGTCGACGATCGACCCGTCGTGCGGCAGCCGGTAGATCTGGTCGCCGTCCGGCTCCGCACCGACCTCGGCGACGACCAGCTCCACCTCGTACGGCTTCTCGCCCGCGCTGGAGAAGATCGTGCCCAGCGTCTGGGCGTACACATTGGCCAGACCGCGGGCCGTGACGTCGTCACGGTCGTAGGTGTAACCACGCAGGTCGGCGTAGCGCACGCCGCCGATGCGAAGGTTCTCGTACTCGTTGTACTTGCCGGCGGCGGCGAAGCCGATCCGGTCGTAGATCTCGCTGAACTTGTGCAGCGCGCGGGACGGGTTCTCGCCGACGAAGACGATGCCGTCGGCGTACTGGAGGACGACCAGGCTGCGACCGCGGGCGATGCCCTTGCGGGCGTACTCCGCCCGGTCGGCCATGGCCTGCTGAGGTGAGACATAGAACGGCGTGGACACCGGCTACCGTCCCTTTCTACTGGGCTTCTACAGGGTCGACGAGTGACGGTCAGAGCAGAGCGGCGCGCGGCCCGTCGGGCTGCTCGAGACGCCGCTCGGTGACCGACCGGGCCAGCTCGGAGGACTCCGCCTCCGTGAGCCTGCGGAAGCCCTCGTCGGTGATGACGGTGACGATCGGGAAGATCCGCCGGGCCAGATCGGGCCCACCGGTCGCCGAGTCGTCGTCCGCCGCGTCGTACAGCGCCTGGACGACCAGCGTGGTGGCCTGCTGCTCGGTCAGGTCGTCCCGGTAGAGCTTCTTCATCGACCCGCGCGCGAAGATCGAGCCGGAGCCGGTGGCGGCGTACCCGTGCTCCTCGGAGCGGCCGCCGGTGACGTCGTAGGAGAAGATCCGGCCCTTCTCCCGACCCTCGTCCCAGCCCGCGAAGAGCGGGACGACGGCGAGCCCCTGCATGGCCATGCCGAGGTTGCCACGGATCATGGTGGACAGGCGGTTCGCCTTGCCCTCCAGGGAGAGCGTGGCGCCCTCCACCTTCTCGAAGTGCTCCAGCTCCAGCTGGAACAGCTTCACCATCTCCACGGCGAGACCGGCGGTGCCGGCGATGCCGACCGCGGAGTACTCGTCGGCCGGGAACACCTTCTCGATGTCCCGCTGCGCGATCATGTTCCCCATCGTCGCCCGCCGGTCACCGGCGAGCACGACCCCGCCGGGGAAGGTCGCGGCGACGATGGTGGTGCCGTGCGGCGCCTCGACGATCCCCTCGGGAAGCTTCCGGTTGCCCGGGAGCAGCTCCGGCGAGTGGTTCGCCAGGAAGTCCATGAAGGACGAGGAGCCCGGCGTCAGGAAGGCTGCTGGGAGACGCCCGGTGCTCATCTTGTTTGCTTCCACGCGTTTCCCTCCAGGTATGCGATGGCCCGACGAAGGACGTCGGGATCGTCTCCCAACTTTCCGATGGCCGAATTGCAGTTGAAGCACAGTACGCCACGGACCCTACCCGTCTCGTGGCAATGATCCACATGCGCGGCCGGGGCTTTTCGACAGCTGCCGCGGAGACCGTCCGGGGACACGATCGCGTGGTCTCGCCCGGCCCCCGGGCAGTGCTTGTGCCCCCCGTGGGCCGCCGGTCCGGCCTGCCGGCCCGCGGTCTGCGCGCACGTGCGCCGCGGCCCGGCTCCATGGACCCGGCAGTGGTGTGGCGAGCCATCCGGCTCGGCCCGCTGGGCCGCGAACGCCCGGCGCGGCTTCTCCTCGCCGCGCCGGACGCATCGCTTCACGGCCCCAGCACCAGACACCCGCCCCTCACCTTCGATTCGAAGGCGAATGAGCTCTACTGGCCACCCTTTTGAACGAAGCTTCGCACGAAGTCCTCGGCATTCTCCTCGAGGACGTCGTCGATCTCGTCGAGGACGGAGTCCACGTCGTCCGAAAGCTTCTCCTGGCGTTCCTTGAGGTCGGAGCTCGCCTCCGCCGTGGTCTCCTCGACCTCCTCGGTGGAACGCGTCGCCTTCTGCTGTCCGCCGCCGGTGTCCTTGGTCGCCATTAACCTCACCCCGCTCGAATCGGCCCGCTCGATTGGATCTGTACAAGATCAGACCCTACAAGCCGGGACTGACATCGGCCCCGCAGTTTCTGCAACGTCCGGGCACTGGTCTCATGATTCCCAGTGCCCGGGCATTTCAGCCGCGCTCGGCCGCACTCGCTCGGTCCGCTCAGCCGCCGGAAAGGACGCGGACCAGTTCTTCCGCGGTCCTGCAGCGGTCCAGAAGTTCCTTGACGTGGTTCCGGGTACCCCGGAGGGGTTCCAGGGTGGGAACGCGCTGGAGGGAGTCGCGGCCGGGGAGGTCGAAGATGACCGAGTCCCAGGAGGCCGCGGCGACGTCGTCCGCGTACTGCTCCAGGCAGCGGCCGCGGAAATAGGCCCTGGTGTCCTCAGGAGGGTTCGTCTCGGCCCGTTCGACCGTCGGCTCGTCCAGGAGGCGCTTCATGCGCCCGCGGGCCACCAGACGGTTGTACAGGCCCTTGTCGGGGCGCACGTCCGCGTACTGCAGGTCGACGAGGTGCAGCCGGGCCGCGTCCCAGTCGATGCCGTCGCGGCGGCGGTAGCCCTCCATGAGCTCGCGCTTGGCGATCCAGTCCAGTTCGCCGGCGAGGCTCATCGGGTCGTTCTCCAGGCGGTTGAGCGTGTCCTCCCAGCGGACCAGGATGTCCTTGGTCTGCTCGTCGGCGTCCGATCCGTAGCGCTCGTCCACGTACTTCCTGGCCAGCTCGAAGTACTCCATCTGGAGCTGCACCGCGGTGAGTGTGCGGCCGCTGCGCAGCGTGATCAGATACTGGAGCGTCGGGTCGTGCGAGACCTGGTGGAGGGTGCGTACCGGCTGGTCGACGGCGAGGTCGACGGTGATGAAGGCGTCCTCGATCATGGACAGGACGAGCGACGTCGTGCCCAGCTTGAGGTAGGTGGAGATCTCGGAGAGGTTGGCGTCGCCGATGATCACGTGCAGTCGCCGGTACTTCTCGGCGTCCGCGTGGGGCTCGTCGCGGGTGTTGATGATGGGGCGCTTGAGCGTGGTCTCCAGGCCGACCTCGACCTCGAAGTAGTCGGCGCGCTGGCTGATCTGGAAGCCGTGCTCGCGGCCGTCCTGGCCGATGCCGACGCGGCCGGCGCCGGTGACCACCTGGCGGGAGACGAAGAAGGGCGTGAGGTGGCGCACGATGTCCGAGAAGGGGGTCTCCCGCTTCATCAGGTAGTTCTCGTGCGTGCCGTAGGAGGCGCCCTTGTTGTCGGTGTTGTTCTTGTAGAGGTGGATCGGCTGGGCGCCCGGGAGCTGGGCGGCCCGTTCGGCCGCCTCGGCCATGATCCGCTCGCCGGCCTTGTCCCAGAGGACGGCGTCGCGGGGGTTGGTGACCTCGGGGGCGCTGTATTCGGGGTGGGCGTGGTCGACGTAGAGCCGTGCCCCGTTGGTCAGGATGACGTTGGCGAGGCCGATGTCCTCGTCGGTGAGCTGGCTGGAGTCGGCGACCTCGCGGGCGAGGTCGAAGCCGCGGGCGTCCCGCAGCGGGTTCTCCTCCTCGAAGTCCCAGCGGGCGCGGCGCGCCCGGTGCATCGCCGCCGCGTAGGCGTTGACGATCTGGGACGAGGTGAGCATGGCATTGGCGTTGGGGTGCCCGGGGACGGAGATCCCGTACTCCGTCTCGATGCCCATTACTCGCCGTACGGTCATGCGGCCCTCCTTGCCCGGCGCCGCTCCCCGCAGTCTGCGTGATTCGGCGGTACCCACGAGCCTAGAGCGGCCGCGCGTGTACGGGGAGATCAGAAGCGAATCATTGAGTGGAAAGCGACGGCTGCGGATGCCCGTTTTCCGGACCTCCGCAGCCGGTGCGCGTCACTACAGGTACTGACCGGTGTTGGCCACCGTGTCGATGGAGCGACCGGTGTCCGCGCCCTGCTTTCCGGTGACGAGGGTGCGGATGAAGACGATCCGCTCGCCCTTCTTTCCGGAGATCCGGGCCCAGTCGTCGGGGTTGGTGGTGTTGGGAAGGTCCTCGTTCTCCTTGAACTCGTCCACGCATGCCTGGAGGAGGTGGGAGACGCGAATGCCCTTCTGGTCGTGGTCGAGGAATGCCTTGATGGCCATCTTCTTGGCCCGGTCGACGATGTTCTGGATCATCGCGCCGGAGTTGAAGTCCTTGAAGTAGAGGACTTCCTTGTCGCCGTTGGCGTACGTGACCTCGAGGAAGCGGTTCTCCTCGGATTCCGCGTACATCTGCTCGACCACGGACTGGATCATGGCGTGGGCGGCGGCTTCCTTCGATCCGCTGTGCTCGGCGAGGTCGTCGGCGTGCAGCGGGAGGGAGGAGGTGAGGTACTTGGCGAAGATGTCCTTGGCGGCCTCGGCGTCCGGACGCTCGATCTTGATCTTGACGTCGAGCCGGCCGGGGCGGAGGATCGCGGGGTCGATCATGTCCTCGCGGTTGGAGGCGCCGATGACGATGACGTTCTCCAGGCCCTCCACGCCGTCGATCTCGGCGAGCAGCTGCGGGACGATGGTGTTCTCCACGTCCGAGCTGACTCCGGATCCGCGGGTGCGGAAGAGGGATTCCATCTCGTCGAAGAAGACGATGACGGGGGTGCCCTCGCTCGCCTTCTCCCGGGCACGCTGGAAGACGAGGCGGATGTGCCGCTCGGTCTCGCCGACGTACTTGTTGAGGAGTTCGGGGCCCTTGATGTTCAGGAAGTAGGACTTCCCGGCGGGCTGCCCGGTGACCTCGGCGACCTTCTTGGCAAGGGAGTTGGCGACGGCCTTCGCGATCAGCGTCTTGCCGCAGCCGGGCGGGCCGTAGAGCAGGATGCCCTTCGGGGGCCGCAGTTCGTGCTCCTTGAAGAGGTCCGGGTAGAGGTACGGGAGCTCGACCGCGTCGCGGATCAGCTCGATCTGGTTGCCCAGACCGCCGATCTTGTCGTAGTCGACGTCCGGGACCTCTTCCAGAACGAGTTCTTCGACCTCGCTCTTGGGGACCACCTCGTAGACGTAGCCCGACCTGGGTTCCAGGAGCAGGGCGTCGCCGGGGCGGATGGTGATGTCGAGGAGCGGCTCGGCGAGTCGCACCACTCGTTCCTCGTCGGTGTGCCCGATGACCAGGGCGCGCTCGCCGTCCTCGAGGATCTCCTTGAGGGTGACGATGTCCCCGGCGCGCTCGAATTCCATGGCCTGGACCACGTTGAGCGCTTCGTTGAGCATGACTTCCTGGCCCCGCCTGAGCTCGTCGAGCTCGACGCTGGGGCTGACGTTCACCCGGAGCTTGCGGCCCCCGGTGAAGATGTCGCATGTGTCGTCCTCGTTGGCCTGCAGGAAGACACCGAAGCCGGCCGGTGGCTGTGCGAGCCGGTCGACCTCCTCCTTGAGGGCCACGATCTGGTCGCGGGCCTCACGGAGCGTATTGGCGAGCCGCTCGTTCTGCGCGGACACGCCGGCCAGGTTCGTCTGCAGCTCGACGATCCGCTCCTCGAGAATCCTCGTGTGACGCGGAGAGTCGGCGAGCTTGCGGCGCAGGACGGCGATTTCCTGCTCGAGATAGGCAACCTGACCGGCGGGGTCCTCAGACCCCCGCCCCGGCCGGATGCCGCGGTTGATGTCGTCGTCGTGGGCTGCCACGGTCCTCACCTCCTCCAAGGGGAGCTGGACGCTTCCTGACCCTACCTGGGCGGGTGATGATTGAAACCCCTAGATCAAAAAGACTCCGGGGTGTGTCCGATCTTCACCCTTGCGCTTCCCCTCACGCCAGGGGAATACCCACCGGCGAAGCCCGCAAAAGCGGCCGGAGGTATCGTCATGGGTGGTCAACACCCGTCAGGCTTGGCCCGACTTGTCCGCGTGAAGCAGAAACGGCAGCAGATATGAGCGTGCAGCACGAGGCCCCGGCCGTGGGCGCCGAGGAGGCGCTGGAGGTCTGGATCGACCAGGACCTGTGCACGGGGGACGGTATCTGCGCGCAGTACGCTCCGGAGGTCTTCGAGCTCGACATCGACGGGCTCGCGTATGTGAAGAGCGCGGACGACGAGCTGCTGCAGGAGGTGGGGGCGACGACGCCGGTGCCGCTGCCGCTGCTGCAGGACGTGGTGGACTCGGCGAAGGAGTGCCCGGGCGACTGCATCCATGTGCGGCGGGTGCGGGACGGCGTCGAGGTGTACGGTCCCGACGCCGAGTGACGGCCCGGTGACGGTGGTGTGACGGGCCCGGCGGCTCAGACCGCGCGGGCCTGGTCCTGGGTGGTGCGGACGAAGGTTCCCGCACGCCAGCGCCAGGTGACCTGCTCGCTCTGGTCGGGGCAGCAGCTGGGCACGTCGGGGGACGAGTAGCCGAGCAGGGTGGCCCGGACGGCTCCGTCGCGGACGGCGAAGCCCGTCACGTTCTTCTGCTGCGCGGGTTCCACGAGGGTGGCCACGACGCGGGCGGCGGGCGTGCCGGTGCCCTTGCCGTGGGTGAGGACGTAGATGCCGCTCGGTGGTGTGCCGGAGCCGGCTTCGCAGTGTACGACTGCGACGGTCTCCGGGTTTCCGTCGCCGTCGAGGTCTCCGGTGGCCTTCTGGGCGATCTTGCTGGGGGCTCCCCCGCACTGCAGCGGGTAGTGGGCCGTGGTGGCGTCGGGGGCGGGCCGGGGGGCCGGCGGTGCGGCAGTGGCTCCGGCGGGTCCGGGCTGGATCAGGCCCGCGAGGGCGACGACTCCGGCCATCGCGGTGGCGGTGGCCAGCCAGTGCACCGGCCGGGCATGGGTGTGCGCCAGGTCCGTGACGGCGGAGGTCTGCACGCGAGGAGTCTCCTGTGAGGTGGTGCGGAAGGAGGAGTTGCGGGCATCGTGCCACACGTCACAGGCGGGCGGAACAGTCGGGGTGGTTTCCCGTGGACTGCCCGCCGCGGGGCTGCTGGGGCTGTCCGGACACGCGTGTGCCGCCGTCGCTTCCCCGGCCCGTGGGCGGGAACTCGACGGCGGCACGCGTGCGTTGTCGGGGCGTCAGCCCCGGTGGTGTCAGCCCTTGTTGGGGCCTTCGTAGTCCTCGCCGTAGGCGCCCTTGGCGGGGCGGCGGCGGCGCATCGGGGGCTCGACGCCGTCCGCGAGGCGGCGGGCGGTGACGAGGAAGCCGGTGTGGCCGATCATCCGGTGGTCCGGGCGGACGGCCAGGCCCTCGACGTGCCAGTTGCGGATCATGGATTCCCAGGGCTGCGGTTCGGCGTAGCAGCCGAATTCGCGGATGGACTCCACGGTGCGGGCGAGCTGCGTGGTGGTGGCCACGTAGCAGCACAGGATGCCGCCGGGGACGAGCGCCTTGGAGACGGCCTCCAGGCACTCCCAGGGGGCGAGCATGTCGAGGATGACGCGGTCGACGTCGGTGTCGGACAGGTTGTCCTGGAGGTCGCCGACGGTCAGCTGCCACGCGGGGTGCGGGCCGCCGAAGTAGCGCTCGACGTTGCCCTTGGCGATCTCGGCGAAGTCCTCGCGGCGCTCGTAGGAGTGCAGCATGCCGCTGTCGCCGATGGCTCGCAGCAGGAAGGAGCTGAGCGAGCCGGAGCCGACTCCGGCCTCGACGACGCGGGCGCCGGGGAAGATGTCGGCGAAGGCCAGGATCTGCCCCGCGTCCTTGGGGTAGACCACGGCGGCGCCGCGGGGCATGGACAGGACGTAGTCGGGGAGCAGGGGGCGCAGCGCGAGGTAGGCGACGTTTCCCGTGGTACGGACAACACTGCCCTCGGGAGCACCGATCAGCTCGTCGTGCGGGAAGGAACCCTTGTGGGTGTGGAAGTTCTTCCCGGCTTCGAGCGTGAAGGTGTAGTGGCGTCCCTTGGGATCGGTGAGCTGGACCTGGTCCCCGACCTTGAAGGGCCCGCGACGGCGGGCGGCACCGGTCGGTTCGGACATGTGAGCCACCTTATCAAGCGCTTCCTCCCCTCCGGAGCGCTCGAGTCGGTGCCGACGGTCGACCGTGCTCGGCAGCTCGTTCCTCGCCGCCTCCGCGCGCTCTCCCTTTCGGCACCGCCGCGCTCCTTCGGCTCGGAAGCGGTGTACCGGTGTTACGAGGAGGGTCGTGCCATGGCCTTCACGAATGCCTTCTCGACGTCGGTGGTCGAGAGGACGCCGTAGATCTCGCCGCCGTCCTCGATCACCAGGTATTCGGTCGCGGGGCTGGCGCGGAGGTGGTCGAGGAGGGGCTGGCCGGTGAGGTCGGCGGGGACCTTCATGCCTTCGGTGAGGTCCTGGGAGAGGGCGCTGACGGCGACCCAGGGGCGGCGGTGCTGGGGGATGCCGGCGATCGCGGTCTCGCGGACGATGCCGGTGGGGGCGCCGTGGCCGTCGACGACGACGAGGGCGCGGGCGCCGGCCTCGTTGGCGCGGCGGAGGGCCTCGGAGAGGGGGGTGGCGGACTCGACGGGGATGGCGCGGCGGGTGAGGGTGCGGGCGCGCAGTTCGGGGAGGTGTTCGCGGAGGCGGGCCATGCGGAGGCTGTTTCCGGCGCCGGTCCAGATGATGGCGGCGAGGATGGCGGCGAGCAGGGCGTCGGTGACGGTGGTGAAGCCGGAGACGCTCTCGGTGTTGTTGCCGAGCAGGCCGGTGCGGGTGAGCAGGGGCAGGCCGATGAGGACGGTGACGGCGAGGGCGCGGCCGACCCAGGCGGCGGCGACGGTGCCGCTCATGGCGTTGCCGGTGATCTTCCAGACGACGGCGCGGAGCATCCGGCCGCCGTCGAGCGGGAGCCCGGGGAGCAGGTTGAAGACGGCGACGATCAGGTTGGAGATCATCAGGCCGCCGAGCAGTACGGCGGGGACGGTGCCGGGTTCGACGGCGTACAGGCCGGCGTAGAAGATGCCGGCGAGGACGAGGGAGAGCAGCGGGCCGACGAAGGCGAGGAGGAACTCGCGGCCGGGGGTCTCGGTCTCCTTCTCGATTTCGGAGACGCCGCCGAAGAACTGGAGCTGGATGCGGCGCACGGGCAGTTTGAAGCGGAGCGCGGCGAGGGTGTGGGCCAGTTCGTGGACGAGTACGGAGGCGTAGAAGGCGATCGCGAAGAAGAGCGAGACGAGGTAGCGCAGGGCGCCGAGTTCGGGCAGGACGCGGTCGATCTGGTCGCCGAAGACCCAGGTGATGAGGGCGGCGACCAGGAACCAGCTGGGCGCGACGTAGACGGGCACGCCGAAGGGCCGGCCCATGAGGATGCCGCCGCCGGGCTCCTCGGTCCGCTGCGGCTTGGACTCGTCCTGGTTCACGGGTTCCTTTCGTCGCCGAGCTGCTCGGCCCGCGTCACGCGGTCACGGTTCGATCATGTCGATGATGCAGTGCGACGGGTCCTGAGTCGATGGTATTCCGCGCGCGCCTGGTGAGCGGATCAGGGTCGGACGGGTACGCGCTGTCAGTGGCGGGCCGTACTGTCTTTGTCATGAGTACGAGCGAGCAGCCGCCGGTGGATTCCTCGGCGGCCCGGACGCCCACGTCGTTGTCGCCGTCGCGGGCGAGCGACTTCATGCAGTGTCCCCTGCTGTACCGGTTCCGGGTGATCGACCGGCTGCCGGAGAAGCCGAGTGCGGCGGCGACGCGGGGCACGCTGGTGCACGCGGTGCTGGAGCGGCTGTTCGACGCGCCGGCGGTGGAGCGGACGGCGCCGCGGGCGAAGTCGCTGATCCCGGGGCAGTGGGACCGGCTGCTCGAGTCGCGGCCGGAGCTGGGCGAGCTGTTCGCGGAGGATCCGGCGGGCGAGCGTCTGGCGCAGTGGCTGGCGGAGGCGGAGTCGCTGGTCGAGCGGTGGTTCACGCTGGAGGATCCGACGCGTCTGGAGCCGGCCGAGCGCGAGATGTTCGTGGAGGCGGAGCTGGATTCGGGGCTGCGGCTGCGCGGGGTGATCGACCGGGTCGACGTGGCGCCGACGGGCGAGGTGCGGATCGTCGACTACAAGACGGGCAAGGCGCCGCGTCCGGAGTACCGCGAGGGCGCGCTGTTCCAGATGAAGTTCTACGCGCTGGTGGTGTGGCGGCTGAAGAGCGTGGTGCCGCGCCGGCTGCAGCTGGTGTATCTGGGCAGCGGGGACGTACTGACGTACGACCCGGTGGAGGCGGATCTGCTGCGGGTGGAGCGCAAGCTGCTCGCGCTGTGGGAGGCGATCCGGCTGGCGACGGAGACGGGTGACTGGCGGCCGCGGCCGACGAAGCTGTGCGGCTGGTGCGACCACCAGGCGGTGTGTCCGGAGTTCGGTGGCACTCCCCCGGTGTATCCACTGCCGGTGGTGCCCGCGCGCCCGGCGGAGTCGGGTGAGAGCGGTCAGGGCAGAATGGGTGCCGTTCCGCCCGCCCTGTGAGCCCCTGGGCCGTCGAGGCCCGTGAAGGAGTTGTCCGTGGCTATCCGCGTCCTACTGGTCGACGACCAGCCGCTGCTGCGTACCGGTTTCCGGATGATTCTGGAGGCGGAGCAGGACATCGCGGTGGTGGGTGAGGCCGGTGACGGTCTGCAGGCCCTGGACCAGGTGCGGGCGCTGCAGCCCGATGTGGTGCTGATGGACATCCGGATGCCGCGGATGGACGGCGTGGAGGCGACGCGGCAGATCACGGGTCCGGGCCGGGACGGCCCGGCGAAGGTGCTGGTGCTGACGACGTTCGATCTGGACGAGTACGTGGTGGAGGCGCTGCGGGCGGGGGCGAGCGGCTTCCTGCTGAAGGACGCTCCGGCGACCGAGCTGGTGCAGGCGATCCGGGTCGTGGCGGCGGGCGAGGCGATGCTGGCGCCGTCGATCACGCGCCGGCTGCTCGACAAGTACTCGGCGCATCTGCCGTCGGGCGAGGAGCAGGTTCCCGACACGCTGAACACGCTGACGGACCGTGAGGTCGAGGTGCTGAAGCTGGTGGCGCGGGGTCTGTCGAACGCGGAGATCGCGGCGGATCTGTTCGTCAGCGAGACGACGGTGAAGACGCACGTGGGGCATGTGCTGACGAAGCTGGGCCTGCGTGACCGGGTGCAGGCGGCGGTGTACGCGTACGAGAGCGGTCTGGTGCGCCCCGGCGCGCAGTGATCGCCTGACGGCGTGCGAAAGGGCCCGGTGCGCTGGCGGCGCGCCGGGCCCTCTTCGTACGGCGGGCTCGGTCAGCCCTTCTTGATCTCCCAGAAGCGGAAGACGGTGGAGGCGTCGAGGGTCCATTCGAGGCCGGTGACGGTGTCGCGCGCGACGGCGTACTGCTTGCCCTGCCACAGCGGCAGGAAGGGCAGCTGCTCGGCGACGATGTCCTGGACCTTGCCGAAGTCGGCGGCGGTGGCGCCGCGGTCGGCGGAGGCGGCGGTCTTGGGGATGAGGTCGCCGGTGATCTTGTCGTTCTCGTAGTGGTTGCCGAGGACGTTGCCGTCGCCGAAGAAGGGCGCGGTGAAGTTGTCGGCGTCGGGGTAGTCGGGGACCCAGCCCTTGACGTAGACGCCGTACTTGCCGGCCTCGATGTCCTTCTCGTACTGGCTGTACTCCACCGACTTGACGTCGGCCTGGAACAGGCCGCTGTCGTTGAGCTGCTGGGCTATCGCCTTGAGTTCCTGGTCGGTGGCGGGGCCGTAGCGGCTGGGGGTGGACCAGAGGGTGAGCTTGACCGGGGTGGTGATGCCGGCCGAGCGCAGGGCCTTCTTGGCGGCTTCCTTGTCGGGGCTGCCGTAGGTGTCGAAGAAGGCGGTGTTGTGGCCCGCGATGCCCGCCGGGACGATCGAGTAGAGCGGGGTGGCGGTCGACTTGTAGACGCCCTGGACGAGCGCGTCGCGGTCGACGAGGTGGGCGATGGCCTTGCGTACGCCGAGCTTGCCGACGACCGGGTCCTTCATGTTGAAGACCAGGTGCTGGACCTCGGCGCTGCTGCCCTGGACGACCTCCAGGCCCTTCTCGTCGGCGCTGGTGGAGCCTTCGATCGCGGCGATGTCGTCGGCGGAGAGGCCACGGTAGGCGACGTCGATCTCGCCCGCGGACAGGGCCTTGGCGAGGCGTTCGCGGTCGCCGCCGTAGAGCTTGAGGCTGACGCCGCCGTTCCGCAGCTTGGCGGTGCCGTAGTAGTTGGGGTTGGCGGAGAAGTCGGCCTCGGTGTCGCTGAACGAGTCGAGCTTGTACGGGCCGGAGCCGACGGCCTTGCCGTCGGTGCGCAGCTCGGTGGCGGAGTACTCGCGGTGGTCGACGATGGAGCCGGCGCCGGAGGCGATCTTGCTGGGGAAGGTGGCGTCGGGGACCTTGAGCTTGAAGACGACGGTCTTCTCGTCGGGGGTCTCGATGGCGTCGATGGTGGACAGCAGCGGGGCCGGGCCGGAGGGGTCGTCGATCTTCAGCGCGCGCTCGAAGGAGAACTTGACGTCCTCCGAGGTGAGCGGGTTGCCGTTGGAGAACTTGAGGCCTTCGCGCAGGGTGCAGGTGTAGACGGTGCTGCCGGTGTCGAAGCCGCACTTCTGGGCGGCGTCGGGCTCGGGCAGGGAGCCGCCCTTGGGGAAGGCGAGCAGGGACTGGAAGACGTTGTTGAACAGCAGCCACGAGCCGGGGTCGTATCCGGCGGCGGGGTCGGTCGCCAGGATCTCGTCCGACATGCCGACGCGGACGGTGGGACCGGCCTCGCCGGCGTCACCGCCCTGTTCGGTGCCGCAGCCGCTGAGCAGGGTGGCCGCCAGGCCGGCCGCGAGCGGGGCGGTCAGCCACTTGTTGTGTGTCTTCACAGAACTTGCCTCTTGATCTCTTGCCAGGCCGGCCGCGGGGGTGTCGCGCGGCCGGTACGAACGAAGGGGTCAGGCGTTGCCGCGGCCGAGTTCCCACAGGAGCAGGTCGGAGGAGGTGTTCAGCGACCATTCGACGCCGGTGATGTCGTCGCGGGCGGCCACGTACTGCTTGCCCTGCCACAGCGGGAGGACGGGCACGTCCTTGGCGACGATCTTCTGGATCTGGTCGAAGACGGGGGTCGCGGCGGTGCGGTCGGCCTCGCGGCGCGACTGCGGGATCAGCCGGTCTCGGACGGACTGGTTGACGTAGGGGGTGTTGAGGAAGTTGTCGCTGTCGAGGAACGGGGCGACGTAGTTGTCCGGGTCCGGGTAGTCGGGGAACCAGCCGAGGCCGTAGACGGCGTAGTCGCCGCGCTTCTGGGCCGGGCGGAACTTGGCCCATTCGGTGCCCTGGATCTGGACGTCGAAGAGCTTGCTGTCGTTGAGCTGGCCGCGCAGGGCCTCGAACTCCTGGGCCGTCTCGGCGCCGTAGTGGTCGGTGGTGTAGTGCAGGGTGATCTTGACCGGGGTCGGTACGCCTGCGTCGCGCAGGATCTTGGCGGCCTTCGCGGTGTCGGGCTCGCCGTAGGTGTCGATGAACGAGGTGGCGTGGCCGGTGACGCTGGACGGGATCAGCGAGTAGAGCGGTTCGGCGGTGGGGCCGTACACCTTGCTGACCAGGGCGCCGCGGTCGACGACGGAGGCGATGGCCTGCCGGACGGCCTTGTCCTTGACGGCGGGGGCCTTGGTGTTGAAGCCGAGGTAGCGGATCTCGAGGCCGGGCACCTCGGTGAGGTTGATGCCGTCCTCGGGCTTCTCGGTGTGCTCCTTGATCTGCGCCTGCGACATGGCGCGGCCGGCCACGTCGATGGTGTCGTCGCGCAGCGCCTTGTCCATGCTCGCGGCGTCGTCGAAGGGGCGCAGCTCGACCTTGTCGTTGCGCATGGTGATGTCGCCCTTGTAGCGGGCGTTCTTGGTGAAGACGAACTTCGTCACCTTGTCGCCGGCGACCTCGGCCTTGAGGATGTACGGGCCGGAGCCGTCGACCTCGAAGCCCTTGCGCAGGGCCTTGCCGTCGTACTTGTCCTTGCTGAGGATGCCGGCGACGGGGGTGGAGATCTTGTACGGGAAGGTCGCGTCGGGCGTCTTGAGGTGGAAGATCACCTCGCGGTCGCCCTTGGTCTCGACGGTGTCGATGCCGGCGAGGAGGGCGGCGGTGCCGTTGTCGGACTTGATGGCGAGGACGCGCTCGACGGAGAACTTGACGTCGTCGGCGGTGACCGGGGTGCCGTCGGCGAAGGTGAGACCGGAGCGGAGCTCGCAGCGGTAGCTCTCGCTCTCCTTGTCGGTGAAGGCGCAGCTCTGGGCGGCTTCGGGGACGGGCCGGCCGCCGCCGCGCGGGACGTGCATGAGCGTCTGGACGGTCTGGCGCAGGATGTTCCAGGCGCCGGTGTCGTAGGCGAAGGCGGGGTCGAGCGGGGCGGGAGCGTCCGCGGTGGCGACGAACTGGTCCGTGGTGCCGACGACGATGGCCTTGCTCTTGCCGTCGCCGCCGCAGCCGGCGAGGAGGGGCGTGAGCAGGGCTGCCGTGAGGGGCAGCACCAGGGTCTTGCGGTTCATCAGGGACGATCTCCTTCACCGGCACGGGGTGACGGCCGGCAGTGGTACAGCGGCTTCGGTCACTCCGCCGGCCGCCCGGTCGGGGCGGGCGATCGGGCCGTGAAGGGGTGCGATCGGTCCTGTGTACGCGGCGACTTGGGTGTGCGCCGGGGCACTCGGATGGTGCGGCGGAGTACTCGCGAAAGAGTAGTAGGCGGCGCCGCTGCCACCGGACGGGGCCAGTCCGCCTGATGCTCACGAAACGGTCATGAATACGGTGTGTTCGATACACATGCATGGGAACGATTCGTACGCGGATGATCGAAACGGGACACTTGGGCAGGGTGTAACCGCCGGTTTCCGGACACTGCACGCAGACAGGCCACCCACCGATCGGCACTCTGCGTGACCAACGTCACGCAGGGGCCTCTCTAGTGGGTGGCCTGAGGGGGAGCGGCTCAGATGGTGTGCGGGCCGGCGATGAGCGTGCGCAGGAAGGGCACGTCGACCTCTTCGAGGGAGCGCACCACGACCCGGCCGGCGGAAGGCGCGATGGGGGCGACGGACGGCACGGCGACCACCCGGCAGCCCGCCGCCTCGGCGGCCGCCACGCCGGTCGCGGTGTCCTCGACGACCGCGCACAGCGCCGGGTCGGCGCTCACTCCGCGGGCGGCGGTCAGATACGGCTCGGGGTGCGGCTTCGTACGGGACACCTCGTCGCCCGCGACGGTCAGGGTGAAGCGGTTCCGGCCGAGCGAGGCGAGCACCCGGTCGATGATCCTGCGGTGCGAGGCGGAGACCAGGGCGGTCGGGATGTTGTGCCGGGCCAGCTCGGCAAGGAGACGCTCGGCGCCCGGCATCAGCGGCACGCCCCGGTCGATGCGCTGCTCGAACTTCTCGTTGAGCAGCACGGTGAGCTCTTCGAGGGTGATGTCGGCGCCGGTGGACTCGATGAGATAGCCGGCGCTGCGCGTCATCGGGCCGCCGACCACGACGTCCCGCCACGCCTCGTCGAGGCGGTGCCCGAGGTCGGCGAAGACCTCCACTTCCGCGTCCCACCAGAAGCCCTCGGTGTCGACGAGGGTGCCGTCCATGTCGAGGAAGACCGCCTGCAGGGCGGAGCTGCCGTTGGCACGGAACAGGGACGCGGGGACCG
Source organism: Streptomyces sp. NPDC003943 (assembly GCF_053605265.1). NCBI lineage: Bacteria > Bacillati > Actinomycetota > Actinomycetes > Kitasatosporales > Streptomycetaceae > Streptomyces > Streptomyces sp. NPDC003943. Next base: position 59,656 of record NZ_JBSGIW010000022.1, read on the forward strand.
TACTGGTCATCCGGCACACCTCCATGGAGGGACGAAGAGGCCGGCCTCCCAACCCGCAAGGGGGTGGGCGACCGGCCTGCACTGGACCAACCAGTGTACGTCGCGTCGACTTACAACGCAGGTATTTACCCCCGCATCGTGAGCGGACGATTACCGGGCGTTGAAGTACTTCGCCTCCGGGTGGTGGATCACGATGGCGTCCGTGGACTGCTCGGGGTGGAGCTGGAACTCCTCGGAGAGGTGGACGCCGATCCGCTCCGGCTGGAGCAGCTCGGCGATCTTCGCCCGGTCCTCCAGGTCGGGGCAGGCGCCGTAGCCGAGGGAGAAGCGCGCGCCGCGGTACTTGAGCGCGAACATGTCCTCGACGTCGGCGGGGTCCTCGCCGCCGAAGCCGAGCTCGGCGCGGACCCGGGCGTGCCAGTACTCGGCGAGGGCCTCGGCCAGCTGCACGGACAGGCCGTGCAGCTCCAGGTAGTCGCGGTAGGAGTCGGACTCGAACAGCTTGGCCGTGGCCTCGCCGATGCGGGAGCCGACGGTGACGACCTGGAGGCCGACGACGTCGGTCTCGCCGGACTCCTCCGGGCGGAAGAAGTCCGCGAGGCACAGGCGGCGGCCGCGGCGCTGGCGCGGGAAGGTGAAGCGGGTGCGCTCGTTGCCGGACTCGTCGAGGATGATCAGGTCGTCACCCTTGGAGACGCAGGGGAAGTAGCCGTGCACGACGGCCGCTTCGAGCAGGTTCTCCGTGTGCAGGCGCTCCAGCCAGCCGCGCAGCCGCGGCCGGCCGTCGGTCTCGACGAGCTCCTCGTACGACGGTCCGTCACCGGTCCGGTTCTGCTTGAGGCCCCACTGGCCCTTGAACAGCGCGCCCTCGTCGAGCCAGCTCGCGTACTCCTTGAGCTGGATGCCCTTGACGACCCGGGTGCCCCAGAACGGCGGGGTCGGCACCGGGTTGTCGGTGGCGACGTCCGAGCGGCCGCCCGGCTCCGGCTCGTCGACCTGGAGCGTGGCGGCGCCCTTGGCGACCCGGCGCTGCTTCAGCTCGGGCAGGGTGGCGCCCGGGACGCCGCGCTTGACGGCGACGAGGGCGTCCATCAGGCGCAGGCCCTCGAAGGCGTCGCGGGCGTAGCGGACCTCGCCCTGGTAGATCTCGTAGAGGTCCTGCTCGACGTACGCCCTGGTGAGGGCCGCGCCGCCGAGGATCACCGGGTACTTGGCGGCCAGCTCGCGCTGGTTCAGCTCCTCCAGGTTCTCCTTCATGATCACGGTGGACTTCACGAGCAGACCGGACATGCCGATGACGTCGGCCCGGTGCTCCTCGGCGGCCTCCAGGATCGCGGAGACGGGCTGCTTGATGCCCAGGTTGACGACGTTGTAGCCGTTGTTGGAGAGGATGATGTCGACGAGGTTCTTGCCGATGTCGTGGACGTCGCCGCGGACGGTGGCGAGGACGATGGTGCCCTTGCCCTCGGCGTCCGACTTCTCCATGTGCGGCTCCAGGTAGGCCACCGCGGTCTTCATGACCTCGGCGGACTGGAGCACGAACGGCAGCTGCATCTGGCCGGAGCCGAACAGCTCGCCGACCACCTTCATGCCGTCGAGCAGCGTGTTGTTGACGATGTCGAGGGCGGGCGTGGTGGTCAGGGCCTCGTCGAGGTCCGCCTCCAGGCCGTTCTTCTCGCCGTCGATGATCCGCCGCTTGAGGCGCTCCTCCAGCGGGAGCGCGGCCAGCTCCTCGGCCTTGCCGGCCTTGAGGGACTTGGCGGTGGCGCCCTCGAAGAGGGCCATCAGCTTCTGGAGCGGGTCGTAGGCCGGCTCGTCCCCCTGCCCGGGGCGGCGCCGGTCGTAGATGAGGTCCAGGGCCGTCTGCACCTGCTCCTCGTCGAAGCGGGCGATCGGCAGGATCTTCGACGCGTGCACGATCGCCGAGTCGAGGCCCGCCTTCACGCACTCGTCGAGGAAGACCGAGTTGAGCAGGATGCGGGCGGCCGGGTTGAGGCCGAAGGAGATGTTGGACAGGCCGAGCGTGGTCTGCACGTCGGGGTGACGGCGCTTCAGCTCGCGGATCGCCTCGATGGTGGCGATGCCGTCCTTGCGGGACTCCTCCTGGCCGGTGCAGATGGTGAAGGTCAGGGCGTCGATGAGGATGTCCGACTCGCGGATGCCCCAGTTCCCCGTCAGGTCCGCGATCAGCCGCTCGGCGATGGCGACCTTGTCCTCGACCGTGCGGGCCTGGCCGTTCTCGTCGATCGTCAGGGCGATCAGGGCGGCGCCGTGCTGCTGCGCGAGGCGGGTGACCTTGGCGAAGCGGGACTCCGGGCCGTCGCCGTCCTCGTAGTTGACCGAGTTGATGACCGCGCGGCCGCCCAGCTTCTCCAGACCCGCCTCGATGACGTCGACCTCGGTCGAGTCGAGGACGATCGGGAGGGTGGAGGCGGTGGCGAAGCGGCCGGCGAGCTCCTTCATGTCGGCGACGCCGTCGCGGCCCACGTAGTCCACGCACAGGTCGAGCATGTGCGCGCCCTCGCGGATCTGGTCGCGCGCCATCTCGACGCAGTCGTCCCAGCGGGCCTCCAGCATCGCCTCGCGGAACTTCTTGGAGCCGTTGGCGTTCGTCCGCTCGCCGATCGCCAGGTACGAGGTGTCCTGGCGGAAGGGGACGGTCTGGTACAGCGAGGCGGCGCCCGGCTCGGGGTGCGGCTCGCGGACCGGCGGCACGAGGCCGCGGACCCGCTCGACGACCTGGCGCAGGTGCTCGGGGGTCGTACCGCAGCAGCCGCCGACCAGGTTGAGGCCGTACTCGGCCACGAACGTCTCGTGGGCGTCGGCCAGCTCGGCCGGGGACAGCGGGTAGTGCGCGCCGTCCTTGGTCAGGATCGGCAGGCCGGCGTTGGGCATGCAGGACAGCGCGATGCCGGCGTGCCGGGCGAGGTAGCGCAGGTGCTCGCTCATCTCGGCCGGGCCGGTGGCGCAGTTCATGCCGATCATGTCGATGCCGAGCGGCTCCAGGGCCGTCAGCGCGGCGCCGATCTCGGAGCCGAGGAGCATGGTGCCGGTGGTCTCGACGGTGACCGAGGTGATCAGCGGGACCCGGTAGCCGGCGACCTCCATGGCGCGGTGGGCCGCGATGATGGCGGCCTTCGTCTGGAGGAGGTCCTGGGTGGTCTCGACGAGGAGGGCGTCGGCGCCGCCGGCGAGGAGACCCTCGGCGTTCTGCTGGTAGGCGTCGCGGATCGTGCCGTACTCGACGTGGCCGAGGGTGGGCAGCTTGGTGCCGGGGCCCATGGAGCCGAGGACCCAGCGCTGCTGTCCGGTCTTCTCCGTGTACGCGTCGGCCGCCTCGCGGGCGATCCGGGCGCCGGCCTCGGACAGCTCCTGGATGCGGTGCGAGATGTCGTACTCGCCGAGCGCGGAGAAGTTGCAGTTGAAGGTGTTGGTGCCGACGCAGTCGGTGCCGACCGCGAGGTAGGCGTCGTGGACCGAGCGGACGATGTCCGGGCGGGAGACGTTGAGGATCTCGTTACAGCCCTCGAGCTGCTGGAAGTCCTCCAGAGAGGGGTCCTGGGCCTGGAGCATGGTGCCCATCGCTCCGTCGGAGACGACGACCCGGGAGGCGAAGGCCTCGCGCAGGGCGTCGGCCCGCTGGGCGGCGGTCGCGGGTGCGGCGGAAGGGGTCGGCGACGAGGCCATGGAATGAGCTCCCTGGGATGCGACGGCTGTCGGCTTTGCACCCTCGGCAGAGGATGCACGGGCCCAGAGTAACCGCGCGGGTGCCGGGGTGGACACGGGGTTCCAGCTGGTGGACGGCATCCTGTGTGCGGGGACTCCCGGTACGGCCCGTTCTTGGACGACACTGTCAGGTGTGACGCAAGGTCGGCATCGACCGATAGTGTTCAGCATTGTCGAACAGCATGTGGTGAGAAAGGGCCGGGCGATGGCGAAGAACATCCAGTCGCTTGAACGGGCGGCGGCGATGCTGCGACTGCTCGCGGGCGGCGAGCGCCGGCTCGGCCTGTCCGACATCTCCTCCTCCCTCGGCCTCGCCAAGGGCACCGCGCACGGCATCCTGCGCACCCTGCAGGCCGAGGGCTTCGTGGAGCAGGACCCGGCCTCCGGCCGCTACCAGCTGGGCGCGGAGCTGCTGCGGCTCGGCAACAGCTACCTGGACGTCCACGAGCTGCGGGCCCGGGCCCTCGTATGGACCGACGACCTGGCCCGCTCCAGCGGCGAGAGCGTCCACCTGGGCGTGCTGCACCAGCAGGGCGTGCTGATCGTCCACCACGTCTTCCGGCCGGACGACAGCCGCCAGGTCCTGGAGGTGGGGGCCATGCAGCCGCTGCACTCCACGGCGCTCGGCAAGGTGCTCTCGGCATACGACCCGGTGGCGCACAGCGAGGTGGTGGAGGCCGAGCGGGACTCCTTCACACCCCGCACGGTCACCGGGCTCACCGACTTCGAGGCGCTGCTCGACATGACCCGGGCGCGCGGCTGGGCCGCCGACGTGGAGGAGACCTGGGAGGGCGTGGCGTCGGTGGCCGCGCCCATCCACGACCGGCGCCGGATGCCGGTGGGCGCCGTGGCCATCACGGGCGCGGTGGAGCGGGTCTGCGCCGGGGGCGAGCTGCGCTCGGAGCTGGTGGCGGCCGTACGGGACTGCGCCCGCGCGGTCTCCCGCGACCTGGGGGCCGGCCGCTTCTGAGGGCCGCGGGCCCGGCGTACGGCCCGGAGGCATCCGCTCCGCCCTGCGCGCCCCGCACAACCGAACACATGCGAACCCGCCGGTAACGATCGCGTTATCGGCGGGTTTTTCGTGCTCAGCACCCTTGACGCGCTGTTAACCGTGGCGCAAAACTTCCGTTCATCGGTCGGCATTGTCGAACAGCTACCGGCAATACGCGCTAAGGTATGGCAGTGCCAAGGGCCGCCATCGCCCTCACACGAGGGCGCGGACCACCGGAGGGAACCCGTGGTTCGCCTTCCCCTGGACGAAGGACAAAGGAGTCGCGGGTGTCCAGCTCCGACATCTTCATCGGCGAGACCATCGGTACCGCCGTACTCATCCTGCTCGGCGGCGGTGTCTGCGCCGCCGTGACGCTCAAGAGCTCGAAGGCCCGCGGCGCGGGCTGGCTCGCGATCGCTTTCGGGTGGGGCTTCGCCGTCATGACGGCGGTCTACATGACCGCTTCCCTTTCCGGCGCCCATCTGAACCCCGCCGTCACCATCGCGATAGCGATCAAGGACGGCGACTGGAGCAACGTTCCGGTCTACCTCGCCGGCCAGCTGCTCGGCGCCATGATCGGCGCGGTGCTGGTCTGGGTCACGTACTACGGCCAGTTCCGGGCCCACCTCACGGACGAGTCGATCATCTCGACGCCGCACGAGGAGGGCATGGTCGACCAGCAGGCCGCCCCGAACGCCGGTCCCGTGCTCGGCGTCTTCTCGACCGGCCCGGAGATCCGTAACACCTGGCAGAACCTGGCCACCGAGATCATCGGCACCGTCGTGCTGGTCCTCGCCGTGCTCACCCAGGGCCTGAACGACAGCGGCAAGGGCCTCGGCGTCCTCGGCGCCCTGATCACCGCGTTCGTCGTGGTCTCCATCGGCCTCTCGCTCGGCGGTCCGACCGGCTACGCCATCAACCCGGCCCGTGACCTCGGTCCGCGCCTCGTGCACGCCCTGCTCCCGCTGCCGAACAAGGGCGGCTCCGACTGGAGCTACGCCTGGGTCCCGGTCGTCGGCCCGCTGGTCGGCGGCGCCATCGCCGCGGGTATCTACAACATCGCGTTCGCCTGAGCCGTCCTTCTTCCAGACCTCCCTTGGAGCACACCGTGACCGACGCCCACACCACCGGCCCGTTCATCGCCGCCATCGACCAGGGCACCACCTCCTCCCGCTGCATCGTCTTCGACAAGGACGGCCGGATCGTCTCCGTCGACCAGAAGGAGCACGAGCAGATCTTCCCGAAGCCGGGCTGGGTCGAGCACGACCCGATCGAGATCTGGACCAACGTCCAGGAGGTCGTCGCCGGCGCCCTCACCAAGGGCGGGATCACCGCGGCCGACGTGAAGGCCATCGGCATCACCAACCAGCGCGAGACCACCCTGCTGTGGGACAAGAACACCGGCGAGCCGGTCCACAACGCGCTCGTCTGGCAGGACACCCGCACCGACGCCCTGTGCAAGGAGCTCGGCCGCAACGTCGGCCAGGACCGCTTCCGCCGCGAGACCGGCCTGCCGCTCGCCTCGTACTTCTCCGGCCCGAAGGTCCGCTGGCTGCTCGACAACGTCGAGGGCCTGCGCGAGCGCGCCGAGCGCGGCGACATCCTCTTCGGCACCATGGACTCCTGGGTCATCTGGAACCTGACCGGCGGCGTGGACGGCGGCCACCACGTCACCGACGTCACCAACGCCTCCCGCACCATGCTGATGAACCTCCACACCATGGCCTGGGACGAGAAGATCCTGCAGTCCATGGACATCCCGGCCGCCGTGCTGCCGGAGATCCGCTCCTCCGCCGAGGTGTACGGCACGGTCAGGGGCGGCCTCCTCGACGGCGTCCCGGTCGCCTCCGCGCTCGGCGACCAGCAGGCCGCCCTGTTCGGCCAGACCTGCTTCGCCGAGGGCGAGGCCAAGTCCACGTACGGCACCGGAACGTTCATGCTGATGAACACCGGCGACAAGATCATCAACTCCTACAGCGGCCTGCTGACCACCGTCGGCTACCGGATCGGCGACGAGAAGCCGGTCTACGCCCTGGAGGGCTCGATCGCCGTCACCGGCTCGCTCGTCCAGTGGATGCGCGACCAGATGGGCCTCATCAAGTCCGCCGCCGAGATCGAGACCCTGGCCTCCTCCGTCGAGGACAACGGCGGCACCTACTTCGTGCCGGCCTTCTCCGGTCTCTTCGCCCCGTACTGGCGCTCCGACGCCCGCGGTGTGATCGCCGGCCTCACCCGGTACGTCACCAAGGCGCACATCGCCCGCGCCGTCCTCGAGGCCACCGCCTGGCAGACCCGCGAGATCACCGACGCCATGACCAAGGACTCCGGCGTCGAGCTGACCGCGCTCAAGGTCGACGGCGGCATGACCTCCAACAACCTGCTGATGCAGACCCTCTCCGACTTCCTGGACGCACCCGTCGTGCGCCCGATGGTCGCCGAGACCACCTGCCTCGGCGCGGCCTACGCCGCCGGCCTCGCCGTCGGCTTCTGGCCCGACACCGACGCGCTGCGCGCCAACTGGCGCAGGGCCGCCGAGTGGACCCCTCGCATGGACGCCGACAAGCGCGACAGCGAGTACAAGAACTGGCTCAAGGCCGTGGAGCGCTCCATGGGCTGGCTCGACGAAGAAGAGAACTGACGAGGAGTAACGCGCGATGACCACCCTGCAGAGCCTCCCCTCCCTGGGGATGCACCCGGCCGCCGGTTCGCTTCCGACCCGCGCCGAGACCAGAGAGCAGCTTTCCAAGGCGACGTACGACCTCCTGGTGATCGGCGGCGGCATCCTGGGCATCTCCACCGCCTGGCACGCCGCGCAGTCCGGGCTGCGGGTGGCCCTGGTGGACGCCGGCGACTTCGCCGGCGCCACCTCCTCCGCCTCCTCCAAGCTCCTCCACGGCGGTCTGCGCTACCTGCAGACCGGCGCGGTCAAGCTCGTCGCCGAGAACCACTTCGAGCGGCGCGCGGTCTCCCGCCAGGTGGCCCCCCACCTGTCCAACCCGCTCACCTTCTACCTGCCCGTCTACAAGGGCGGCCCGCACGGCGCGGCCAAGCTCGGCGCCGGCGTCTTCGCCTACAGCGCCCTGTCCGCCTTCGGCGACGGCGTCGGCCACCTGCTGAGCCCCGCCAAGGCCGCCCAGGACGTGCCGGAGCTGCGCACGGACAACCTGAAGGCCGTCGCCGTCTACGGCGACGACCAGATGAACGACGCCCGCATGGCCCTCATGACGGTCCGCGCCGCGGTCGACGCCGGCGCTGTCGTCCTCAACCACGCCGAGGTCACCGGCCTGCGCTTCACCCGGGGCCGGGTCACCGGCGCCGAGCTGCGGGACCGCATGTCCGGCGACGAGTTCGGCGTCGACGCCCGTCTGGTGCTCAACGCCACCGGCCCGTGGGTGGACCACCTGCGCAAGATGGAGGACCCCAACGCGGCCCCCTCCATCCGCCTCTCCAAGGGCGCGCACCTGGTCCTCAAGCGCACCTCCCCGTGGAAGGCGGCGCTCGCCACCCCCATCGACAAGTACCGGATCACCTTCGCCCTCCCCTGGGAGGACATGCTCCTGCTCGGCACCACCGACGAGGAGTACGAGGGCGACCCGGGCGAGGTCGCGGTCAACGACAAGGACATCGCCCAGATCCTGGACGAGGCCGCCTTCTCCATCCGCGACCAGCAGCTCGACCGTTCCCTGATCACCTACGCCTTCGCCGGCCTGCGGGTGCTGCCGGGCGGACCCGGCGACACCTCGAAGGCCAAGCGCGAGACGGTCGTCACCGAGGGCCGCGGCGGCATGCTGTCGGTGGCCGGCGGCAAGTGGACCACCTTCCGCCACATCGGCCGCACGATCATGAAGAAGCTGGAGTCGCTGCCGGGCCACCCGCTCGGCGACGACTACGAGCCGGTCGCCACGCTGCCGAAGCGGCTGCCGCTGCCGGGCATCGCCAACCCGAACGCGGTCGTCCACCGTCTGCTCGTCGACGGCCCGGCCCCCGGCCCGCGCATGGCCGCCGACACCGCCAAGCACCTGGCGACCCACTACGGCTCGCTCTCCTTCGACATCGCCCGGATGGCGAACGAGAACCCCGAGCTCGCCGAGCGCATCCACCCGGACGCGCCGGAGATCTGGGCCCAGGTCGCCTACGCCCGCGACCACGAGTGGGCCGAGACCGCGGACGACGTGCTGCGCCGCCGCACCACGCTGACCATCCGCGGCCTTGCCACGGACGAGGTCCGCGGCAAGGTCGAGGACATGCTGCGCGGCAACTAGGCACCCCCCACAGGGTGGTAAGGGGCGGTCTCCCGGGGAGACCGCCCCTTACGCATGCCGGTGCGCGCGCCATGCGCCCGCCACACCGACGCAACACTCCGCGCGCAGAGTTGAAGCATGAAGTTTCAGGTGCTCTCCCTCATCGGCCATGCCCCGCACCCCCTCACCGGCGAACTGCCCTCCGCCGCCGACCGTCTTGAGGAAGTCCTGGCGGTCGGCGAGGCCGCCGAGCGGCTCGGCTACGACGCTTACTCGGTCGGCGAGCGGCACGCCGGCCCCTTCCTCTCCTCCAGCCCCTCGGTGGTGCTCGGCGCGCTGGCCGCCCGCACCTCCCGCATCCGTCTCCTCACCGGCGTCACCGTCGTCGCGATCCTCGACCCGGTCCGGGTCGCCGAGGACTACGCCACGCTCGGCCTGCTCTCCCGTGGCCGGCTCGAACTCGTCGTCGGCAAGGGCGCGGAGGCCGGCCACTTCGACCTGTTCGGCCTGGACGAGGCACGCCAGTGGGACCTGCAGAAGGAGAAGTACGAGCTCCTGCGCCGGCTGTGGACGGAGGAAGGCGTCGACTGGGAGGGCGAGTTCCGGCCCGCCCTGAAGAACGTCACCACGGTCCCCCGCCCGTACGGCGGCCGCCCGCCGCGCGTCTGGCACGGCTCGGCCACCAGCCTCAACTCCCCCGAGCTCGCCGCCCGGCACGGCGACCCGCTGTTCACCGCCAACGCCATCCAGCCCCGCGAGGCGTACGCGAGGCTCATCGCCCACTACCGCGAGAAGTTCGAGGAGTACGGGCACGATCCGCGCGAGGCGCGCGTGGCGGCGGGCTCCGGCGGCCTGCTCATCGCCGACACCGCCGAGCAGGCCGTCAGCCGCTACAAGGACCTCTACGAGGCGAGGGTGCGCCAGACCTTCCGCCCCCACCTGGAGGGGAAGGCCGGCTACAACACCCCGTTCCGCACCATCGAGGACGCCATCGCGGGCGGCCCGCAGCTCATCGGCTCCCCGCAGCAGATCATCGACAAGATCCTCGGCTACCACGAGGTGTACGGCCACGACCTGCAGTCCATCACCGTGGACACCTTCGGGCAGTCCACCGCCGAGCAGATCGAGACGCTGGAGCGGTTCGCCGAGGAGATCGCCCCGGTCGTACGGAAGGAGGCCCCCAGCACGCTCTGGGAGGAGTGAACGAGGAGTGGCGCGCGTACGCGTGCCGACGGGAGTTCCTGGGTAGTCGATCACAACCGAACCGGCCTTCGGGCGTGTCCGAGGGCTGCGGGCGGGCCGCCCGAAAGGCATAAGGTTGGTCCGTACGACAGGAACTTCGACGAAGGAGGCGCTGGGTGATCGAGCTCGAGGGGGTTCCCGAGCTGATCGACCCGGTCATGGTGGCCGCGTTCGAGGGCTGGAACGACGCCGGCGACGCCGCCTCCGCCGCGGTCGCCCACCTGGACCGGGAGTGGAAGGGCGAGGTGTTCGCGGCGCTCGACGCCGAGGACTACTACGACTTCCAGGTCAACCGGCCCACAGTGTGGATGGACGGCGGCGTCCGGAAGATCACCTGGCCCACGACCCGGCTCTCCGTGGTGCGGATCGGCGGGGACAAGCCCCGGGACCTGGTCCTGGTGCGCGGGATCGAGCCGTCGATGCGCTGGCGTTCGTTCTGCAACGAGCTCCTGGGCTTCGCGCACGAGCTGGGCGTGGAGATGGTGGTGATCCTGGGCGCGCTGCTCGGCGACACCCCGCACACCCGTCCGGTGCCGGTCAGCGGCGTCACCTCCGACCCCGATCTGGCCCGCAGGATGGACCTGGAGGAGACCCGCTACGAGGGCCCGACGGGCATCGTCGGCATCCTCCAGGAGGCCTGCACGCACGCCGGGGTGCCGGCGGTGAGCCTGTGGGCGGCGGTCCCGCACTACGTGTCGCAGCCGCCGAACCCGAAGGCGACGCTGGCCCTCCTCAACCGCCTGGAGGACCTGATCGACCTGCGCATCCCGCTGGGCGAGCTGCCCGAGGACGCGCGGGCCTGGCAGGTGGGCGTGGACCAGCTGGCCGCCGAGGACAGCGAGGTCGCCGAGTACGTGCAGACGCTGGAGGAGGCGCGGGACACGGCGGAGCTCCCGGAGGCGTCCGGCGAGGCCATCGCCCGCGAGTTCGAGCGCTATCTGCGGCGCCGCGAGCCGGGCCAGAGCGGTCCGGGGCACGCGACGGAGAGCGGCGACGCCTCGTACCTCCGGGACAGCGCCGGCGAGCGGACCCGGCCGCCGAAGCCGCAGCAGCCGGGCCCGGAGGCGGTACCGGGCGCGGAACCGGAGCGTGCGGAGCCGGAGCGGCCGGGGTCGGAGCAGCCGGGGTCGGAGCGGCCCGACGCCGAGGACGGCTCGGGGGACGGCGACGAGGACGAGGGCTCCGAGGAGTGACCGGTACGGGAGGGGTGGCGCGGCCGCCCCTCCCGTCCGTTTCCGTCAGACCTGGTCGATCGCGACGACGTCGTACTCGGTGGCCGGCGTGGGCTCCGTGTCGAAGCGGGCGTTCGGCAGATAGATCCGGTCGCCCCAGGCCGCCGCAGTGGTGGGGATGCGGAAGCGCGGGTCGGTGATCCGGGCGACGGCCGTGCCGCGGGTGCCGGCGGCGTTCAGCCGGACCACGTCGACCTGGTTGTTCACCTGCTGGACGATGTACAGGGTGCGGCCGAGGAGCAGCAGCCCGTCGCCGTTGGGGATCTTCAGTCCGCCGAGGTCGACGGCGGTCGCGGCGCCCGTGGCCGGGTCGACCCGCATCAACGTGCCGCCGTCGGCGAAGGTGTTGACGACGAGCAGGGCACGGCCGTCGGTGGTGCGGGCGATGCCGTTGGCGGTGAAGTCGGGGCCCTGGGTCCAGTCGCCGCCGAGCGGTACGGTCTCGGGGGCGCCGACCGGCTCGCCGGCGCGGTCGAGGGCGAGGCGGTAGAGCTGCGGCTGGTAGGAGTCCGTGAACCAGGCGGCACCGGGGGTCAGGACGACGTCGTTGACCATGGTGGTCTCCGCGCCGAGCCCGGTGAAGTGGCGCAGCAGCGCGCCGGTGCGGACGTCGACGACCCGGATCTCCCGGCTGTAGCCGCCGGAGAGGAAGAGTCGCCGTTCGGCGGTGTCGATCTTGAGGCCGACGGTCATGTGCCCGTCGCCCAGCCCCTCGTGGATGATCCGGCCCTCCCCGGTGGCCAGCGAGGCCCGGTAGACGGCGCCGTTGGCGAGCGAGCCGAAGTAGGCGTACGGGCTGTGCCCGATGGCGATGCCCTCGGGCGCGAAGCCCTTCGGCAGCGGGAAGCCGGCGGGCCACGGCCGACCGGAGTCGGCGGCGTGCGCCGGGCCCGCGGCGAGCGGGCCGGTGAGAGCCGCCGCGCCGAGGGCGGCGGCGGCTCCCAGAAAACCTCTGCGTGCGAACGAACGTGACACGAGCGCCCTTTCGTACAACTGGTCGATTGGCACTCACACCTCATCACAACACACGCCGCTCGCAAGCCAATTAGCCGAATACGGCCGTCGGCATCAGGCGCAGGTGAACCGGGCGGCCGCCCAGTCCCCGTGGTCCCCGCTCTTCGAGCCGTTGGTGTCGGTGATCTTCAGATGGACGTGGCGCGCGCCGGTCACGTCGACGTTCACCGGGACGGTGGCGGAGGCTCCGGTGACCCGGGGCGAGGTCCACAGCACCCTGCCGTCCGCCTCGACGGAGAAGGCCACCTCGCCGTAGCCGTTGATCTCGTCGTCGATGCCGGCGTCGGCGGTGAAGGAGGTGCAGCGGCCGCCGAGGTAGACCTCGATGTCGGAGTCGGCGTGGGCGCCGATGCCCTTGGCGTAGGTCTGCCCGGCGAGGGTGAGGGTGTGGCCGTCGGTGGCGCCCGACTCGCCGTTGGAGCGGTCTCGTTCGGGCGGTCCCCAGCCGTTCGTGGACTTCAGCCAGACCAGGTCGCTCGCCCAGGCCGGGGCGGTCGGCGGCTCCGGCATCACGCCGACGGCGAACCGCTGGACCGCGGTGCGGTCGACTCCGGCGGCCCGGTGCCGGACGCTCGCGGTGAGCACGGTCTCGCCGGGGACGGCGTCCTTGGCCGGCGTCACGGAGAGCTCGACGCGCCGGGTGGCGCCGGCCGGGACGCGGTCGACCGGGGCGGCCGGGGCGACCTGCCAGCCGGCCGGGGCGCCCAGCGCGACCTGGACGTCGGTGGCGTCCCTGGTGCCGGCGGTGACGTCGACGGCGACGGTGCCGGGCACGCCCGCACCGAGCTCCTGCCCGGCCGGGGCGGTGACGGTGGCGGCGGCCCCGGGGACGGCGCCGCCGACGGCGCTGGTGTCGGCGAGTTCGAGGGTGAAGCCGCGGTCGGTGCGCTGGGCGCCGGTCTTCACCTGAACGACTCCGCCGCGGTCGTCGCGGTCGTACCACCAGCCCTGTTCGGCGGCGTCGAAGGCGGCCTTCGAGTCGAGCCGGGGCAGCGTCCGGTCGCCCAGCCGGACCGTGCTCGGGCTGTCGCCGGTGTGCACGGTGAAGCGGTACGGGCGGGCGGCCGCCTTGCCGGTGTAGTCGCCGGCGCTCGGGCCGATCCGCACGCTGACGTCACCGGCGCCGCGCTGCGGGGCGCTCACCTGGGCGAGCTGGGTGGCGTAGCCGCCGCTGCGGTGGGCGCGGGTGACGCCGTCGTCCTCGTACAGCTCGAAGGAGGACCGGCCCTGCGGGTAGACGTCCCAGGCGATCGGGTCGCCGGCCTTGCGCTCGGTGTACGAGCGGATGCCGCCCGGCCACATCGGGACGGCGGCCCCGGCCCGTACGAACAGGGGCAGGGTGTCGAGCGGGGCGCTGTAGTGGTCGAGGGTGACGGGGCCTTCGTAGGTGCGCCCGTTCGCGTAGTCGATCCAGGTGCCCTTGGGCAGGTAGATGCCGTCGCGCTCCACCGCGTCCTTGTAGACGGGCGCGACCAGGAAGTCCTCGCCGCTGAGGAACTCGTACTTGGCGGCGTCCGAGGCGGCCACCGGGTCGTCCGGGTATTCGAGGGCGAGCGGCCGGGCGAGGCCGACGCCGGTCTCGGTGGCCTGGTGGGCGTAGGAGTAGATGTACGGGAGCAGGGCCTCGTGCAGCTTGAGCGAGGCGCGGTTGACCGAGGTGTAGGGCTCGCCGTAGCGGAAGGGCTGCTTGTCCATGGCGGCCCAGCCGTCCATGGTCATGGTGACCGGCAGGAACATCTTCCACTGCAGGTCACGGGTGTAGGTCTTGGGGCTGCCGCCGAAGATGCCGTCGACGTCGCCGGTGGTGTAGGCGAGGCCGGACATGGCGGCGCCGGCGTAGGTGGGGATCTGCCAGCGGATGTACTCCCAGCTGCCGGACTGGTCGCCGGACCACTGGACGCCGCAGCGCTGGGCGCCGGACCAGCTCTCGGGGGCCCAGGTGAAGCCGCGGGCGTCGGAGTTGGCCTCGATGCCGGCGTAGGCGTCCTTGCAGCCGTCGAGGGCGAACTTGTAGCCGGAGCCGACCCAGGCGACGTCGAGCTTGGCGACCCGCTGCCCGGCCTTCACCTGGTCGGCGAGCTTGTCGATGCCGTCCTCGGTCCACAGCCCGAGCTGGGCGCCGCGGGCCTTGAGGCCCTGGGCGGTCTCGGCGAGGTTCTCGTAGCCGCAGCCGTAGCCGTCGTTGACGAGCATCCAGCCGTTGGGCATGTCGTTCTGGACGTAGCCGTCGGAGACCTTGAGGGCGTCGAGGGTGTGGCGTTCGCCGCGGTTGGCGTTGTGCAGGTAGCAGTCGGAGTCGCCGATCTCCAGGCCGTAGACGGGCGGCATGAACGGCTTGCCGGTGAGCTTGGTGTACTGGCCGATGACGTCCTTGACGGCGTCATGGCCACTGCCGGCGAAGTAGTAGGCGTCGAAGCGCTGTTCGCGGGCGGTGGTGGTGACGGGCTCGCCGAAGACGTAGGTGTTGGGGGCGTAGGTGTTGCGGTAGACGCCGTAGCCGGCGGAGGAGAGGTAGAACGGGACGGAGTTGGGGTGGCCGCCGTCGTTCCAGTTGTAGTCGACGCCGACCTCGACGGTCTTGCCGCGGTGCGAGGTGTTGCCGCGGCCGTTCTGCATGCCGGCGCCGTAGAACTGCTCGTCGGCACCGCGGGCCAGGGTCTGGGTGGTGCGGTCCTGGTTCCAGGTGAGGCCCTGGGTCTCGGTCCACAGGGGCGTGCCGTCGGCGCGGAGCGCGGCGAAGCGCAGCGGCGACTTGTAGGCGCGCAGGGTGACCCGGTCGGTGCTCAGCTCGTAGCGGTCGCCGAGGTCGGCCCAGTGGGTGGCGGGCGGCGGGCCCTGCGGCAGGACGATGTCCTGGCCGGTGGGGTCGGTGAACCTGCCGTCGGGGGCGAGTTCGATGCGGAAGGTCTCGTCGGAGACGAAGCTGACCCGGGCCTCGGAGTGACCGGCGGTCAGCCGGTAGACGCCTCGGGCGGCTCCGTCGGTGGCGAAGCCGGTGACCTCGCCCACGGTGGTGTCGGCGGGTGCGGCGGAGGCGGTGCTTCCGGGTCCCGCGAACACCGCGAGGAGTCCGAGCACGGCTCCGCCGAGGGTAGCTCTCATGCGCATTGATGATTGCATGGAGCGTTTTTAGCGCAGATTCGAGCATCGAGCCAGAGGCAAAACGGAACCGCCCTTGGACTTCACCGGAAGTCCAAGGGCGGTTGCCCGTATGGGAGTTGTAGGGCCGTGAGGGCCCGGAGGCGGTGCGCTACAGGGCGACACCGAGGAGGGCGTCGACCGCGCGCGAGACGAGGCCGGGGGCGGACTCGTCGGTGCCGCCCTCGGCGGCCTGGAGCGCGGCCCAGCGGTCGACCGCGGCGAGCGCGGCCGGCGCGTCCAGGTCGTCGGCGAGCGCCTCGCGGAGCTCCTCGACGAGTGCGTCGGCGGACGGGCCGTCGGGGCGCGAGACGGCGGCGCGCCAGGCGCCCAGGCGCTCGACGGCGTCCTGGAGGACCTGGTCGGTCCACTCCCAGTCGGCCCGGTAGTGGTGCGAGAGCAGGGCCAGCCGGATGGCGGCCGGGTCGACGCCTTCCCGGCGCAGCGCGGAGACGAAGACCAGGTTGCCCTTGGACTTGGACATCTTCTCGCCGTGCAGGGCGACCATGCCGGCGTGCACGTACGCCTTGGCCATCGGGAACTCGCCGCTCAGGGCCTGGGCGTGCGAGGCGCCCATCTCGTGGTGCGGGAAGATCAGGTCGGAGCCGCCGCCCTGCACGTCAAAGCCCATGCCGAGGTGGTCGAGGGCGATGGCGACGCACTCGATGTGCCAGCCGGGGCGGCCGGGGCCGAGGCTGCCGCCGTCCCAGCTGGGCTCGCCCTCGCGGGCGGCCATCCACAGCATCGGGTCGAGCGGGTTCTTCTTGCCCGGGCGGTCCGGGTCGCCGCCGCGCTCGGCGGACAGGTGGCGCATCAGCTCGGTGTCGTAGTTCGAGACCTCGCCGAAGTGCGGGTCGGACTCGACCGAGAAGTAGATGTCGCCGTCGAGCTCGTAGGCGGCGCCGGAGTCCCGCAGCTGCTCGACCAGCGGCACGATGCCCGGTATCGCCTCGACCGCGCCGATGTAGTGCTGCGGCGGCAGCATGCGCAGGGCGGTCATGTCCTCGCGGAAGAGCGCGGTCTCGCGCTCGGCGAGGCCGACCCAGTCGATGCCGTCGCGCTGCGCCCGCTCCAGGAGCGGGTCGTCCACGTCGGTGACGTTCTGGACGTACTGGACCTGCCGCTTGGTGTCGAGCCACACGCGCTGAACGAGGTCGAACGCGTTGTAGGTCGCCGCGTGACCCATGTGGGTCGCGTCGTACGGCGTGATGCCGCAGACGTAGAGACGGGCGACGGGGCCGGGGGCGAGGGTCACTCGTCCACCGGTCGACGTGTCGTGAATCCGGAGGTCGCGGCCCTTGCCGGGCAGGGCGGGGACCTCAGAAGCGGGCCAGGCATGCATGTCCTGAGCGTAACCGGACAGGTGTTCCGGATACGAACCGCATCCGGGATCTTGACCGATTACGCGGTCTTGCAGGGACGGCCGGACCGTGCATACCCCCAGGGGGTCTTACCGGCCGGGAGGGATTGGCCGAAAACATTCGCCGGGCGGCGCGTGTTCACACGGGCGGCCAGGGAATGGCGGGCCACTGCCCGGACGGTACGGGGTGCCGCCCGGTCCTGCGCAGACCGGCGACGCGCTCCCGCAGGGCGTCCACCTCGGCGGCGGTCAGCAAGCCCGCGAGCCGTTGGGCCAGTCGGGTGCCGGGCGCGAGGCGCTCGTCCAGCGCGGCGAGGACGGCGACGGCCTCCTCGGTCAGCTCCTCCCCCGCCCAGCCCCACAGCAGGGTGCGCAGCTTGTCGTCGACGTGGAAGGAGACGCCGTGGTCGATCCCGTACAGGCGCCCGTCCGGCGCCGGCAGCA
The DNA here is from genome assembly GCF_053605265.1 of Streptomyces sp. NPDC003943. Lineage (NCBI taxonomy): Bacteria > Bacillati > Actinomycetota > Actinomycetes > Kitasatosporales > Streptomycetaceae > Streptomyces > Streptomyces sp. NPDC003943. The sequence continues at coordinate 77,044 of NZ_JBSGIW010000022.1, forward strand.
GATGCCCGCCCTTGCGGTCGCCGTTGTTGATGACGGCGTCGAGGACGGCCATCCGGCGCAGCTGCGGGGTGTCGGCGTGGACGAGCAGCGCGGTGCGGTCCTCGGCGACCTGGGCGTGCCCCACGGCCTTCCAGCCTTCCCCGGCCTCCTCGTCCTCGACGAGGGCGAGCAGCTCGGCCGCCGGGTCGGCCTCGACCCACAGCTGGACCATGCCCTCGCCGTACGGGCCCTCGCGCAGCACCGTCGGCGGGACCAGGCCCCAGCCGGTGGCCTCGGACAGCTCGTAGGCGGCGACCTCGCGCTGGGCGAGGGTGCCGTCGGGGAAGTCCCACAGCGGGCGCTCCCCGGCGACCGGCTTGTAGACGCAGGCCGTCTCCTCGCCCTCGTACGCGACGGAGCAGTAGAGCACCGCGTTGGACGCCTCGCGGACCTGGCCGCGCACGGTCAGCTCGCCCTCGGCGAGCAGCTCTATGGTGCCGGGGGTCCCCTTGCCGGTCGTTCGACTGCCGGTCATGCGCCGCGACGGTATCCGTTCTGGCGGGGGCAGACGTGGCCCTCGGGGTCGAGCGGCAGGCTGCACAGCGGGCACGGCGGCCGGCCGGCGTTGACCACGTCGAGGGCGCGCTTGGCGAAGGCCCGGGCCTGGATGCCGGTGAGCCGGACGCGCAGCATCGGCGGGCCGTTCTCCTCGTCCTGGAGCAGCCGCTCCTCGGCCTCGGCGAGGTCCTCCTCGGAGTCCGCGTCGAGCTCGACGAGCGCCTGCGCCTCGACGATCATGCGCTGCTCCTCGCCGTCCCAGGCGAGGGCCATGGTGCCGACCCGGAACTCCTCCTCGACGGGGGCGTCGAGCGGCGCGGTGTCGGTGGTGTCCGGGGGTGCGACGGCGGGCACGGGCGCGCTGCCGCCGGTGCGGCGCAGAACCTCGTCGAGGAGCTCGTCGATCCGTTCGGCGAGGGCCGCGACCTGGGTCTTCTCCAGAGCGACGCTGGTGACCCGGCCGGCCGCGGATGCCTGCAGGAAGAACGTACGGCGGCCAGGCAGCCCGACCGTGCCGGCCACGAAACGCTCCGGTGGGTCGTAGAGGAACACCTGACGGGACACGTTCCCGACTCCCTTGGGTCTCGGTGGTGTGGCCGCCGGGTCGTCCGGCGGGACCGGCGTGGCCGTGCGGCTACAGCGGCGCGTCCACCCTACTGCGCGTGGGGATCACGGTGCGCCCGCACCGCCACCGACCTCCGCCGCCCCGTCGTCGGCGGGGGCCTCGCGCAGCGCCAGCGAGCCGAGGTCGCCGGTGTCGCCGAGGCGCAGCAGGAAGGGGCGCAGCCGGGTGTAGCGAATGGCGGTGACGGAGCAGGGGTCGACGTGGATCCGCTGGAAGAGGTCGAGGTGCAGGCCGAGGGCGTCGGCGACGAGCGACTTGATGATGTCGCCGTGCGAGCACATCGCGTAGACGGCGTCCTCGCCGTGCTCGGCCTCGATCCGGGCGTTCCAGTCGCGCACCGCGTCCACGGCCCTGGCCTGCATGGCGCGCATGGACTCGCCGCCGGGGAAGGCGGCGGCGGAGGCGTGCGCCTGGACGACCTGCATCAGTGGCTCGTCCGTCAGCTCGGCGAGCTTGCGGCCCGACCAGTCGCCGTAGTCGCACTCGCTGATCCGGTCCTCGACGTGCAGCGGCAGCCCGGGGCGGGCGTCGAGCAGCGGCCGTACGGTCTCCCGGCAGCGCTGCATCGGGCTGGTGACGACGGCGGCGAGCGGCACGCCGGCGAGCCGCCCGGGCAGCGCGGCGGCCTGCGCGGCGCCGCGCTCGTCGAGCGCCACCCCTGGGGTGCGCCCGGCGAGCACTCCGGAGGTGTTGGCGGTGGAACGTCCGTGCCGGACGAGGATCAGGGTGGCCATGCCGGCCAGCCTAAGCGAGGGGCAGGGGGCCGAGGGGTGCGCCGGCGCGTCCGGCAGGGGAGAATACGGCCCGTGATCGTGGATTCGGCCATCTATCGGAGCGGGCGCAGGACGGACGGGCCCGCCGACCTGTCGGACGCGCTGGCGGAGGCGCGGGCGACCGGCGACGCCTTCCTGTGGGTGGGTCTGCACGAGCCGACGGAGGCCGAGTTCGAGCATGTCTCCGACGAGTTCGCGCTGCATCCGCTGGCCGTCGAGGACGCCCTGAAGGCCCATCAGCGGCCGAAGCTGGAGGTCTACGACGACTCGCTCTTCGTGGTCCTCAAGCCGGTGGTGTACGAGCCGGAGAGCGACAAGGTCTCCTCGGGCGAGCTGATGGTCTTCATAGGCGACTCGTTCGTGGTGACCGTGCGGCACGGCGTGGGCGCGCCGCTGAAGGCGGTGCGGCAGCGCCTGGAGGCCGATCCCGACGTGCTGAGGCACGGGCCGACCTCGGTGCTCTACGCGATCAGCGACGCCGTGGTGGACCACTACATCGACGTGGCCGCGGAGCTCCAGGTCGACCTGGAGGAGCTGGAGGCGGACGTCTTCGCGCCGTCCGGCGGCAACCCGGCGCGGACGGCGGAGCGGATCTACACGGCCAAGCGGCAGGTCCTGGAGTTCCGGCGGGCGAGCGGCCCGCTGGCCGGTCCGGTCGAGCGGCTCGTGACCGGCTCGGTGCCCTTCGTGCACGAGCACGCGGTGCCGTTCTTCCGGGACGTCCAGGACCATCTGCTGCGCGCGAACGAGCAGGTGGAGGGGCTCGACCGACTGCTCTCGGACGTCCTGTCGGCGCATCTGGCGCAGATGGGCGTGCGGCAGAACGACGACATGCGCAAGATCTCGGCCTGGGCGGCGATGGCCGCGGTCCCCACGATGGTCGCGGGGATCTACGGCATGAACTTCGCGCACATGCCGGAGCTGCGCTGGGTCTGGTCCTATCCGGCGGTGATCGTGCTGATGGCCGGGATCGTGGCGGCCCTGTACCGGCTGTTCAAGCGGCGCGGCTGGATGTGAGCCCGCGCCGCCTTGGCGGTCTGCGAACCCGGCGGGCTCAGAAGGCGTGGGCCGGGGTGGCCGGTCCTCCGAGGGCGTCGCGGCGCTCGGGCATCCGGAGGTCCACCATCTTGTGCCAGCCGGCGGCCCGCTCGTACGCGTACACGGCGTGGACGCCCGCGGCCAGCGCGGCCGCCCTGGCCCGGGACCAGTTCAGGATGCGGCCCATGTGGCTCATCACGGCGAGGCTGACGTCCCGGTAGACCTGGATCTCGGCGAGGGCCGACTCGCGCAGGGTGCGCTGGATGAGCCGGCCGTGGCCCGCGTAGTTGAGCCGGAGCAGTTCCTCGTGACAGTAGGCGAGGTGGTTGACCTCGTCGTTGTCGATCATGCGCACGGCCTTGCCGAGCTCGGGGTCGTCCCCGAAGTACTTGACCAGCATGTTCATCTGCTCCGCGGCCCGCTGCTCGGTGACCCGGCTGTGGCTGAGGTAGACGATGACGTCCCGCTCGCTCAGCGGCTCCTCGCGGCGGAGCTTGTCGTGGGCGAGGCCGATGCCGCGCCGCTCCAGGAGCATCGTGTAGTCGGTGTCGGGCGGCACCGGGACGGGTTCGAGACCGCGCTTCTTGAGCAGCGCGTTGAAGATCCGCCCGTGCTTCTCCTCGTCGGCGCCGTGCCGCGCGATCTTGGGCGCGAGCTCGCGCATCCCGGGCGCGACGAGCGCCGCGATCCGGCCGTTCTCCCAACCGCCCTGCGCCTCGCCGCTGGCGGCGATGGAGCAGAACAGCTGGAAGGACTCGTCGTTGTCGATGATTTCCTGGAACAGGCTCTTGGCCGTGAGCATGGCTGCCACCTCCCGTGCGGTACGAGTCAAGTGCGCCGCGCCGGGGCGGGCAACACGGGGAGGCGGCCACTGGGCCGAAAGACGGACGCGCGGGGGCGTAACCCGGGGCTCGGGTCGCGCGTTGTGCTGCGTGACGGCCGTGGCGGGGAAGACCCCCGAGCCCCCACCACGGCCGCAGACCTGTCCGGGGACCGTTACGCGAGTCCGGCCCGCTCCAGCGCCTCGACGCCCGCCCGCAGCGCCGCGAGGCGCTCGTCCAGGGTGAAACCGGCCGGGGCGAGGGTCAGGGTGGTCACTCCGGCCGCGGCGTACGCCTTCATCCGGTCGGCGATCCGGTCGACCGAGCCGAGCAGCGTGGTCTGGTCGATGAGCCGGCGCGGGACGGCCGCGGCGGCGCCCTGCTTGTCACCGGACAGGTACTTGTCCTGGATCTCGGCGGCGGCCTTCTCGTAGCCCATGCGCTGGGCGAGCTGGTTGTAGAAGTTCTGCTTGCGGCTGCCCATGCCGCCGACGTAGAGGGCGGTGTACGGGCGGAAGATGTCGGCCAGCGCGTCGACGTCGTCGCCGAGGGCGAGCGGCAGGGTCGGGTGGACGTCGAAGCCGTCCATCGTGAGCCCGGCCTTCTCGCGGCCCGCGCGCAGGTGGCGCAGCGCGGTCTCCTCCAGGTGCTCGGCGGCCGGGAAGATCAGCAGGGCGCCGTCGGCGATCTCGCCGGTCTGCTCCAGGTTCTTGGGGCCGATGGCGGCGATGTAGAGCGGGATGTGCGGGCGGGTCGGGTGGACCGTGAGCTTGATCGGCTTGCCCGGGCCGTCCGGCAGCGGCAGCGTCCAGTGCTCGCCCGCGTAGCTGAGGCGCTCGCGGGTCATGGCCTTGCGGACGATCTCCACGTACTCGCGGGTGCGGGCGAGCGGCTTGTCGAACTTGACGCCGTACCAGCCCTCGGAGACCTGCGGGCCCGAGACGCCGAGGCCGAGCCGGAAGCGGCCGCCGGAGAGCGAGTCGAGGGTGGCGGCGGTCATCGCCGTCATCGCGGGCTGACGGGCCGGGATCTGCATGATGGCCGAGCCGATGTCGATGCGCTCGGTCTTCGCGGCGACGAAGGAGAGCACGGTGGGCGCGTCGGAGCCGTACGCCTCCGCCGCCCAGCAGACGTCGTAGCCGAGGCGGTCCGCCTCCTGGGCGACGGCGAGGTTGTCGCCGTCCATGCCCGCGCCCCAGTAGCCGAGGTTGATGCCGAGCCGCATGCCACGTACCCCTTACCCATCGGTAACGTCCCTGTGTGCGGGACTCTAGCGCGCGGCCGGGTCGTGCGACAGGAGCCGGCCGACTGCGGGGCCGGAGCCCGCCTGTGGACAGGTTGTCCACAGGGTCTCTCCGGGTGGTGCCATGGCCAGTAATCTCGCGGCCATGGAGCAGAGGCATCTCGGACGTACCGGCCTGCGCGTGTCCCGGCTCGGGCTCGGCACCCTCACCTGGGGCCGGGACACCGACGAGCACGACGCCGCCGAGCAGTTGAAGACGTTCTGGGACGCGGGCGGCACGCTCGTGGACACCGCGGACGTGTACGGGGGCGGCGAGGCGGAGTACCTGCTCGGGCGGCTCCTCGACGGCCTGGTGCCGCGCCGCGACCTGGTGATCTCGACGAAGGCGGGCAACGTGCCCGACCCGGACCGGCGCACCGACGGCTCGCGCGGGCATCTGCTCGCCGCGCTCGACGCCTCGCTGGCCCGGCTCGGCACGGACTACGTGGACCTGTGGCTGCTGCACGCCTTCGACCCGTACACGCCCCTGGAGGAGTCCCTCCAGGCCCTGGACATCGCCGTCAGCACCGGCCGGGCCCGCTATGTCGGCGTCGCCGACTTCTGCGGCTGGCAGCTCGCCAAGGCCGGCACCTGGCAGCTGGGCGGGGAGCGGACCCGGCTGGCCGGGACTCAGATGGAGTACTCGCTGCTCCAGCGCGGCATCGAGCGCGAGGTGCTGCCGGCCGCGCTGGACCTCGGCATAGGTCTGCTGCCCTCGTCGCCGCTCGGGCGCGGCGTCCTGACCGGAAAGTACCGCGCCGGCACTCCCACCGGCTCGCGCGGCGGCTCGGAGGCCCTCGCCCCCTTCGTCGAGCCCTACCTCGACGACACGGCGAGCCGCATCGTCGACGCCGTCAGCACGGCCGCCGACGGGCTCGCGACGACGCCCCTCCAGGTCGCCCTCGCCTGGGTCCGCGACCGCCCGGGCGTCACCGCCCCGATCATCGGCGCGCGCAACGCGCAGCAGCTCGCGGCGGCGTTGTCGGTGGAGAGCCTTAGTCTTCCTGACGAGATCTGCCGGGCCCTCGACGATGTGTCGGCGCCCGTGCACCGCTACCCGGATCACGATTGGAGCACCTTGTGACCGAGCCTTCCCCGTCCACCCCCACACCGCCGACCGAGCCCGACCAGGCGGAGGCGGCTGACGCCGCGGAGGCGGAGGGGAGCCGCACGGGCCACCCCGAGAGCCCGGCCGACGCGACGGCGGGCGGCGGAGAGGAGCCGGGCACGGCGCGGACGGAGGCCGACTCGGCGAGCGCCGGGGACGGGGCGGACGCGGCCGGCGCGGCAGCGGGCGAGGCCGCGGCCTCATCAGCCGACGTCGCGTCGGGTGCCGAGGACGGCGGGGAGGTGCGCGACGCGTCGGGGGAGCGCGAGGCCGCTTCCTCGCCCGTCGGCGAGGCCGAAGGCGAAGGCCGGGCTGACGCCGACGCGAAGGCCGCCGACGCGTCGCGCGGCGAGCAGGCGGATGTGGACCCGGCCGGCGCGGCAGCGGGCTCCGAGGGCGAGTCCTCGGCGGACGAGGAGGAGCCGGGCCGGGCGGCCGACGGCACGTCGGGCAACCAGGACGACGGGGACACGGACGGCACGTCGAGTGCCGAGGCCGGGGCGGACACGGACGGCGGCGCCGGGCTCAGTGAGGCTCAGGCGGAGCTGGCCGCGCAGCGGGAGTTCCGGGCGCGGATCGAGCAGCGGAAGGCCGAGCGGGGCGGCCCCGTCGAGGCCGGGGGGAAGCTGAGCGGGACGGCGGCGGACCTGCTGGCGGCGGTGCGGGCCGTGGAGAGCGGCGCCAGGCCGGTCGCCGTGCCGCGCGTGGCGGAGCCCGCTCCGGCGGCCCGTCCCGCGCCGGAGGAGCGGACCGTGCGGCCGCCGGTGCCCGCGGCGCCGGTGGTGACCGAGGAGACGACGGGCGCCGTCCGGCAGGTGCTTGCGCGCGGCCGGGCTCCGGAAGCGCTGGCCGGGCAGGTGGCGACCGTGCTGGGCGAGGGCGCGGCCCGCGCCCTGGAGGACGACCCGTGGCAGCTCCTGGCGGTGCCCGGGGTGCGCGCCGAGCAGGCCGACGGCTTCGCGCGGGCGCTGCTCGGCCCGGAGTGCGGTCCCGGCGACCCGCGCCGGGTCGTGGCGCTCACGGCCTGGCTCCTGGAGCAGGCGGCCCTGAAGGGCCACACGGCCCTGGAGATCGGGGCCGTGCGCGACGGACTCGCCCGGCTCTCGGTGCCCGAGCCCGACAAGGCCGTCGACCTGGCCGTGTCCGAGGCGGCGGTCCTGGTCTTCCAGGAGGAGGACCAGGAAGAGGAAGCGGAAGCGGACCAGGACGTCGAGGAGCAGGGAGCCCGGGGCGAGACGCCCGCGCCCGTGCTGCTCGGCCTGGAGCGGTACGCGCTCGCCGAGGAGAGCCTCGCCGACGGTCTCGCCCGGCTGATCCGTACCGTCGAGCCGGCCGAGTGGGACGGCCCCGAGCTGGCCCGCGCCGCCGGGGCGAACGGTCTCGTGCTGCACACCGGCGGCGAGGCCGCCCGCGCCGAACCGGCCGCGCTGGCCGCCGCCGCCCGCGAGCGGGGCCTGCGGGTCGCGCTCGCCGCCCACACCGCCCGCGACGGCGCCGTGCCACTGGCCGCGCTGCTGTCGGGTGCCGCGGGCCCCGGCCGGGACGCGGAGGGCACCCTCGCCCTGGACCTGCTGGTCGTGCTCGACGCGCCGCAGCTCGACGTCGAGACGGCCGCCGCGCTCGTCGAGGCGCTGCCGGACGGCTGCCGACTGGTCCTCAGCGGCGATCCGTACGTCCTGGGCGCGGCGGGCCCGGGCCGGGTCTTCGCGGATCTGCTCGCGGCCCGGATCGCCCCGCAGATCGCCTCCCGCACGCCCGACCCGGGCCCGATCGGCGAGCTGGTCTCCGGCATCGCCGTCGGCGAGCTGAACCAGGTCGCCGCCCCCGGCAAGGAGGTCGTGATCGTCCCGGTCCGGGACGCGGCCGAGGCGGTGCACCGCGCGGTGCAGCTCGTCGCGGACTCGATCCCGCGGGCGATCGGCGTGCCGGCCGAGCAGACCCAGGTGATCACGGTCGGGCACGGCGGCTCCGCCGGCACCCGCGCCCTGAACGCGGCCCTGAAGCAGCGGCTCAACCCGGGCCCCGGCCGCTTCGGCGGCTACGACCCGGGCGATCGCGTGGCCCACTCCCCCGCCCCGGGCCGTACGGTCACCGGCACGGTCGTCTCGGCCGACGCGGAGGGCCTGCACCTGGACTGCGCGGGCGCGCGGGTCGTCGTGCCGAAGGAGCGGGTCGAGTCGGCGCTGCGGCACGGCTGGGCGCTGACCGCGCACCAGGCGGCCGGAGCGCGCTGGCCGGCGGCGGTGGTGGTGCTGCCCGGCGACGCGGCCGGCGGCCTGAGCCGGCCCTGGGTCTACACCGCCTTCGGGCGGGCCGAGCGGCATCTGTCCGTGGTCCACGGCGTCGAGCAGGCGCTGCCCCGCGCGGTGGCCGAGGGGACGGCTCCGGAGCGCACGACCCGGCTGCGTCCGCTCCTCGAAGCGCTGCTCACGGAGGACGAGGAGTGACGGAGGGGCCCTGCCCGGTGAAGGTGGAGATGCGGCGCAGGGCGCGCAGGAACGTCTCGCTGGTGAGGTCCTC
>NZ_JBSGIW010000023.1:0-83254 GCF_053605265.1 Streptomyces sp. NPDC003943
CCGTACGCGCCCGGACCGGGCGGCCCCGGCGGGCCGTACCACCCGGGTCCGGGCGGGCCCGGTGGCCCGGGGGGTCCCTGGGGCCCGCTCCCGCCCGAGCCGCCGAACCGGCGCCGCGGTCTCGTCGCGGGCTGCGCCGTCTGGCTCGGCCTGGCCTGCACCTGCCAGATGTGCTGCGGCACCTTCGAGGACCCGTGGAGCCGGCAGCGCCGCGAGGGCCTGTGCTCCCAGTGCGACTGCTGCGACGCCTGCGAAGGCTGTGGCGAGTGCTGCGACTGCTGCGGCAACTGCTCGTCCTGCTGTGACGGGTGCGACGGCTGTGACGGGTGCGACTGCGGCTGCGACTGCTGACTCACTTCGCCGGCGCCGGGATCTCGGGCGGGGAGATGCGTGACTCGGCGATGCCCGAGGCGGTCACGCCCCATTTCCGCAGGATGCGGTCGTAGCTGCCGTCCGCCTTCAGGCCGTTCACGGCGGCCTGGAAGGCGGGGGCGAGCGGGGTGCCCTTCTTGAAGGCGAAGCCGACGTCGAGACGGCGGTACTCGTTCAGGAACTTCGTGCCCGGCTGCTGCCTCACGGCGTAACGGAGGCCGTTGATGGTGCTCATGACGACGTCGGTGCGGCCCTGCTGGAGGGACATCCAGATCGCGGCCGTGTCGTTGTAGACGTTCACCTCGTACGGCTGCTTGCCGGCCGCCGCGCAGCGGCCCTTGTTCCGTTCCAGGGTCTGCTCGAACGTGGTGCCCGCGCCGGTGCCCACCCGCAGGCCGCAGAGCTGGGTGAGGTCGGTGACGGCGGTCAGCCCGCTGTCGGCGCGGGCGGCGAAGCCCTGGCCGTCGTTGATGTAGGTGACGAAGTCGATGGTCTTGCGGCGCTCCTCCGTGACGCCGAAGTTGCCCGTGCCGACGTCGTACCTGCCGCTGCCGAGCGCCGGCAGGATCGTCTCGAACGCGGCCACCTCGCGCTTCGGCTCCAGGCCGAGCGCCCTGGCGACGGCGCCCGCGATGTCGGCGTCCAGACCGACGACGGTCTTCCCGTCGGGCAGATAGGCGTTGCCGGGCGGGGTGCCGACGGCGGTGGCGAGGGTCAGGGTGCCGCGCTGCCGCACGTCGGCGGGGAGCAGCTTCGCCGCGGCCTCGTTCTTCCGCACGCCCGACACCACGTCCTCGGTCGGCAGCGCGTCCGGAGCGCCGGCCTTCCCGGCGGCGCCGGCCGGGGCGGTCACCGGCTCGCCGGACCCGCAGGCGGTGAGGGCGAGCGCGGCGACGGTGATCAGCGCGAACGCGAGGGAGTTGCGTGAGATGCTCATGGGTTCGGGTTCTCCAGGTGCTTCTCGAACGGCAGCGACCCGAGCGACTCGGGATCGGCGTCGACGTCGAAGAGGGGGCGGTAGCCGGTGGCCAGGTAGAGGGCGCGCGCCTCGGGCTGACGCGGACCGGTGGTCAGATGGATCCGGGTGTAGCCGCGGTCGGCGGCCTCCCTCTCCAGGACGGTCAGGACCCGGCGGGCGAGACCGCGTCTGCGGTGCCCCGAGTCGGTCCAGATCCTCTTGAGTTCGGCGGTGGTGTCGTCGTAACGGCGGTACGCGCCGCCCGCCACCGGCCGTCCCTGCTCCAGGAGCAGCAGGAACGCGCCGCGCGGCGGCACGAACTCCTCGGCCGGATAGCTGTGCAGGTCGTCGGAGGTGCCGTAACGGGTCGTGTACTCGTGCGTCAGCTCGTCGAAGAGCGGACGCGCCAGGGGGTCGGTGGTCGTGGTCCGGTGCACGGACAGCACAGAGCTCATGACGGTCCTTCAGGCGAAGGTGAAAGAAGAGCGCAGGCGGCAGCGAGGGGCTCTGCTCAGGTACTCACGGGTGTGCGCAGGCGAAGGCGCCGCGGAGAAGGGCACGCGGGCAGGGAGGAGCAGGGGGTCGGCTCAACAGGAAGAGGACCACACACGACCGAGGTCGATGTGGGAGCGCGTGACCAGCCACTGCTGCGGATGCATGGCCCAAGTGGAACAGGCATGCGTTTTCCCGTCAACCACGATGAGACGAACGGCTCATCATCCGGACGCACTTGACAGCCCGCCGTCCGCCCGGCGTAGCTTGAGGACGCGGACCGTGCTGAGGGGCTCGGGTCCGCGGCTCACCGTGCACTGAAGGCGCCTCCCGTGTTCGATCCGTCTCTGGAATCCACGGAGCCTTCGCCATGTCCGCGATCCTCGCCAAAGCCCCCGCTCCCGCGCCGGCGCCACCCGAACCGGCGCTCCGCATCGTCCCCGCCCGCCGCGCCGGCCAGTGGACCGCCGCCGGCGCCGTCCTCGTCCTGGCCGCGCTCGCGCTCTGGTCCGTCGCCACCAACCGGGCCTTCCAGTGGGACGTGGTCGGCGACTGGTTCACCTCCACCGCCGTGCTGCGCGGCCTCGGTCTCACCCTGTGGCTGACCGCCCTCGTGATGGCCCTCGGCTTCGTCCTCGGCACCCTGCTCGCCGTCCTCAGACTCTCCGCCAACCCCGTGCTGCGCGCGGTCAGCTGGGCCTACGTCTGGTTCTTCCGCTCCACGCCGATCCTGGTCCAGCTGCTGTTCTGGTTCAACATCGGCGCCCTCTACCCGACCGTCCTCGGCATCCACACGGTCAACCTGCTCGGCCCGGTCTCCGTCGCCGTCATCGGCCTCACCCTCCACGAGGCCGCCTACGCCGCCGAGGTCGTCCGCGGCGGTGTCCTCTCCGTCGACCGCGGCCAGATCGAGGCCGCCCAGTCCCTCGGCCTCGGCCGGTGGCGCCGGCTCACCCGGATCGTGCTGCCGCAGGCCATGAAGTCGATCGTGCCGCCCGCCGGGAACATGCTGATCGGCACCCTCAAGGGCACCTCGATCGTCTCCGTCATCGCCGTCCAGGACCTGCTCTACTCCACCCAGCTCGTCTACCACCGCACCTACCAGGTCATCCCGCTGCTCCTGGTCGCCACCCTCTGGTACGTCCTGGTCACCTCGGTCCTGAGCGTCGGCCAGCACTACGTCGAGAAGCACTACGCACGCGGCACGGGCGGCCCGCGATGAGCGCCGGACGCCGCTCGGTCGTCATCGTCGGCGCCGGCCCCCGCGGCACCGGCTTCCTCGAACGGCTCGCCGCCAACCTGCCCGAGCTGTACGGGGACGAGCCCCTGGACGTCCATCTCGTCGACCCGCACCCGGCCGGCCCCGGCCGGATCTGGCGCACCGCCCAGTCCCCGCTGCTCTGGATGAACTCCCGGGCCGACGACGTCACCATGTTCACCGACGAGACCGTGGAACTCGAAGGCCCGGTACGGCCCGGGCCCACCCTCGCCGACTGGGCCGGCCTCGACGGCGCGACCTTCCCGAGCCGCCCCCAGCAGGGCGCGTATCTGCGCTGGGTCCACGAGCGGGCCCGCGCCGCCCTGCCCGCCACCGTCACCGTGCACGAACACCGCACCACCGCCCAGCGCGTGACCGGGCCGCGCGACGGACGCCAGCGGGTCTGGCTGGCCGGCCGCGCCGCACCGCTCCACGCCGACCTCGTCGTCCTCACCCTCGGCCACCTCGACGCCCGCCCCGACGAACGGCAGCGCGAATTCGCCGCCTTCGCCGCCCGGCACGGCCTGGTCCATCTGCCGCCCGACTTCACCGCCGACGCCGACCTGTCCGCCCTCCCGGCCCGGGAACCGGTCCTGGTCCGCGGCTTCGGACTCGGCTTCGTCGACCTGATGGTGCTGCTCACCGAGGGGCGCGGCGGGCGGTACGAGGAGGCTCCCGGAGACCCGGACCGGCTGGTGTACGTCCCGTCCGGCCAGGAACCCGTGCTGTACGTCGGATCGCGCCGCGGAGTCCCGTACCACTCCAAGATCGGCTACGAGCTCGACGGCGAACGCCCGCCGCTGCCCCGCTTCTTCGGCCCCGCCGAGGTCGACGCGCTCCTGGCGTCCGGCGGACCGCCCGACTTCCGGCGCGACGTGTGGCCGCTCGTCGCCAAGGAGCTGGGCTGGGCCCACTACCACCGGCTCTTCGCCGCCCACCCCGAGCGGACCGCGCTCGCCTGGACCGACTTCGAGGAGAAGTACGCGGCCGCCGCGCCGACCGGCCCGGAACTCGACGCCCTCGTCGTCGCCGCCGTCCCCGACCCGGCCGACCGTCTCGACCTGGACGCCCTCGACCGGCCGCTCGCCGGCGTGCGGTACGCCACGGCCGACGCCCTCCAAGAGGGCCTGCGTCAGTACGTCGCCGACGACCTGGCCCGCCGCCACGACCCCGCGCACAGCACCGACCTGGCCGTCTTCGGCGCCCTGCTCTCCGTCTACGGGCAGCTGGCCCGGCTCGGCGACCTTGGCCCGGGCGGCACCTGGTGGCACGGCTTCTTCAGCTACCTCGCCTCCGGCCCGCCCGGACCCCGGCTGCGGCAGCTCCGCGCGCTCTCCGAAGCCGGGATCGTCCGCTTCCTCGGCGCCGACGTCACCGTCGAGACCGACGAGGAGCGGGGCGTCTTCCGGGCCGCCTCGCCGAGCCTGCCGGGGGAGTGGACCGAGGCCCGCGCCCTCGTCGAGGCCCGGCTCCCCGACCCCACGGTCACCCGGACCGCGAGCCCGCTGCTCCAGGCGCTGCACGAGGACGGGGCCCGGGCCACCGAGGCCGGGCTGCTCGCCGTCGACCCCGACGACGGACGGGTCCTCGGGCGCGACGGACGCCCGCATCCGCGCCGCTTCGCGCTCGGCCCGCACACCACGTCCCGGGCCGGCGCGGCCTTCACCCGGCCCCGTACCGGCGGCCTCGCCTTCCGCCAGAACGACCGGACCGCGCGGACCGCGCTCACGCTCCTGCACGACCTGTCCTCCTGTACGGCGGACGCGTCGGCATACCTCAGCGTCTGAACCCCCTTTCCTCCTCCGCGTCTTCTTGGGGTACCTCCATGTCTCTCACCAGCGATCCACCCGTCGGGCTCGCCCCGGCGAACGTCCCGGCGGCCGACGCGACGGCCGCCCCCGCCCTGCTCAAGGTCGTGCCCGTGCGCCGGCCCTGGCGCTGGCCGGCCGTCGCCGCCACCGCCGTCGTCCTCGCCCAGTTCCTGCACGGACTGGTCACCAACCCCGGCTGGGAATGGGACGTCTTCGCCCGCTACGTCACCGCGGACGCCATCCTCCGGTCCGTGTGGGTCACCCTCCAGCTCACCTTCTACGGCACCGTGCTCGGCTTCGCCCTCGGGATCGTGCTCGCCTTCATGCGCCTGTCGGCCAGCCCGTTCCTGCGGGCCGTCGCCTTCGGCTACATCTGGGCCTTCCGCTCGATCCCGCTCATCGTCCAGCTGCTCTTCTGGTTCAACCTGGCCTATCTCTACAAGGAGCTGAGCCTCGGCGTCCCCTTCGGGCCGCGCCTCTGGTCCTTCGACACGATGGGCCTGGTCGGCGCGATGAGCGCGGCCGTCCTCGGGCTCGCCCTGCACCAGGCGGCGTACGCGGCGGAGATCGTCCGCGGCGGGGTGCTCGCCGTGGACGGCGGCCAGCTGGAGGCGGCGGCCGCGCTCGGCATCCCGCGGCTGCGGCAGCTGCGGCGGATCGTGCTGCCGCAGGCGATGCGCTCGATCCTGCCCAACGCCGCCAACGAGATCATCTCGCTCTTCAAGGGCACCTCGATCGTCTCCGTCATGGCGATCGGCGAGCTCTTCTACCAGGTGCAGGTCGTCTACGGCCGCAACGGGCGGGTCGTCCCGCTCCTGATGGTCGCCACCGCCTGGTACGTCCTCCTGACCACGGCGCTGTCCGTCGTCCAGCACTACGTCGAACGTCACTACGCGAAGGGGAGCACCCGATGAGCACCGCGGTCGCGGACATCACCGAGTCCGACGTCAAGGTCCGCCTCCGGGCCGTGCGCAAGAGCTTCGGCGCCGTCGAGGTGCTGCGCGGCATCGACCTCGACGTGCGCCCCGGCGAGGTCACCGTCGTCCTCGGCCCGTCCGGCTCCGGCAAGTCCACCCTGCTGCGCACCATCAACCATCTGGAGAAGGTCGACAGCGGCACCATCAGCGTCGACGGCACCCTCGTCGGCTACCGGCGTTCCGGCGACAAGCTGTACGAGCTGCGCGAACGGGAGATCCTCCGGCAGCGCACCCGGATCGGCTTCGTCTTCCAGAACTTCCACCTCTTCCCGCACCTCACCGTCCTGGAGAACATCACCGAGGCCCCGGTCTCCGCCCTGAAACGCCCCCGCAAGGAGGCCGAGGCGACCGCCCTCGCCCTGCTCGACCGGGTCGGTCTCGCCGACAAGGCCCGGGCCTATCCGAAGCAGCTGTCCGGCGGGCAGCAGCAGCGGGTGGCCATCGCCCGCGCGCTCGCCCTCGAACCGGGCCTGCTGCTCTTCGACGAACCGACGTCCGCGCTCGACCCGGAGCTGGTCGGCGAGGTCCTCGACGTGATCAAGGACCTGGCCGCCGCCGGCACCACCATGATCGTCGTCACGCACGAGATCGGCTTCGCGCGCGAGGTCGCCGACACGGTCGTCTTCATGGACGGCGGCCTGATCGTCGAGCAGGGCCCGCCCGCCGAGGTGCTGGACAGCCCGCGCCACGAACGCACCCGCGCCTTCCTCTCCAAGGTCCTGTGAACCCTCCCCCTCGAAGGAGTCCCGCCATGCAGACCCGTCGCACCCTCCTCACCGCCCTCGCCTCGCTCACCGCCCTCGGCCTGCTCACCGCATGCGGCGCGAGCGACGCCGCCACCGACGCCGTCGGCGACCAGGTCGCGCCCGACGGGGAGAAGGGCGGCGGCACCACCATCAACCTCGGCCCCGACCAGAAGCGCGTCCACACCGGCAAGGCCGACGCGATCGCCGCCAAGCTGCCGGCGGCCGTCCGCGCCCGCGGCACGCTCCGGATCGGCGTGTCCACCAACAGCTCGCCGCCGCTCTCCTTCTACGCCACCGACGACAGAACCCCGATCGGCGTCGAGCTCGACCTCGCCACGCTGGTCGCCGACACCCTCGGGGTGAAGCCGGAGTTCGACCCGGTCTCCTGGGAGAACCTCTTCGTCGGCCTCGACAGCGGCAAGTTCGACGCCGTCTTCTCCAACGTGACGGTGACGGAGGAGCGCAAGGACAAGTACGACTTCGCCACCTACCGCCTCGACGACCTGGCCTTCGAGGCGAAGAAGGGCTCCGGCTGGAAGGTCGCCGGCCCCGCCGACGTCGCCGGGAGGACCATCGCGGTCGGCTCCGGCACCAACCAGGAGAAGATCCTGGTCGACTGGAGCCGGCAGAACGAGAAGGCCGGCCGCAAGCCCGTGGACATCAAGTACTTCCAGAACCAGACCGACTCCTACTTCGCGATCCAGTCCGGCCGCATCGACGCCTACCTCGGCCCGAACCCGACCGCCGCCTACCACGTCGCCTCCGCCGGCCAGACCGAGGTCGTCGGGAAGTTCTCGGGCGCCGGCGCCCACCTCCAGGGCAAGATCGCCGCCACGACGAAGAAGGACAGCGGCCTCGTCGCCGCCTACCAGGCCGCCCTGAACCACATCATCGAGAACGGCACGTACGCACAGGTCCTGGAGCGGTGGGGGCTCAGCGGCGAGGCGGTGCCCTCGTCCGAGATCAACCCGCCCGGTCTGCCCCGCACCGGGAACTGACCTGTGGAAAGGTGACACACCATGAGTACGGATGCATCCCAGGACTGGCAGCACTGGCACGAACAGCGCGTCGCCGCCGTCGCCTCGTCGTACGGGCCGCTCTCGCTGACCGGCACGTACTGGCTCGCGGACTACCCGGACGGGCGAATTCCGGACGTTCCCGGAGAGTGGCGGGCGGACGGCGCCGAGGTGGTCCTCACGGCGGGCGCGGAGGACGCGGTGACCGTCGACGGCAAGCCGCTGATCGGCACCGTCCGGCTGACCACCGACCATCCGCCGATTCACACGTCACGGGCCGAGTCGGCCGGGCGGCGCCTCGTCGTGCTGCGCCGCGAGGGGGAGTGGGCGGTACGGGACTTCGACCCCGAGTCGGCGGCGCGGCGCGCCTTCCAGGGCATCGAGGCCACCCCGTACGACGAGCAGTGGGTGCGGCCCGGCGTGTTCCGGCCGTACGCGGAGGACCGGCACGTCCGGGTGGAGAACGCGGACGGCAAGGAGCGCGGGCTCGGGCTCGCCGGGGAGCTGGTCTTCGACCTGCACGGCGCCGAGCACAGCCTCCAGGTGGCGGTGGAGGACGACGGCACGCTGTGGGCGGTCTTCGCGGACGCCACCAGCGGACGGGACAGCTACCGCTTCCGCTTCCTGCGGCCGCCGGCGCCGGCCGCGGACGGCACGGTGACGGTGGACTTCAACCGGGCGCTGCTGCCGCCGTGCGCGTTCGTGCCGCACTTCATCTGCCCGTTCCCGCCGCCGGGGAACACGCTGGACACGGCGATCGCGGCGGGGGAGCGGCGGGTCGTCGGGGGCTGATCCGGGGCGGTGCGGGCGGCGCGGCGGTACGGGGGCCGCGCCGCCCGCGCGCGTGCGGCGACGCCGTCGACGGGAGGTGCGGATGGTACAGGCGGTCTTGTGCGCGCCTCCCGGAAGGGCCACTATCACTCGCGGTGCATGTCAGGAACACGTCACCTGACGGTGCCTCATGGGCCCGCCACCCACGGGCCCCTCCGCCGTTTCCCGAAGGAGAACAGTGAGGACCACGCGCATCCGACTGCTCGCCGTCGCCGCCGCCGTCGCGGCCGCCACCGCCCTCGGTCTGCCCGGAGCCCAGGCCGCCCCCACCCCCGGACCGGCGAGCGCCCAGGCGCTCGCCCGCGCCGACGCCGCCGTACTGAAGGCGGACGTCGGCGGCACCGCCTGGTACGTCGACCAGGCCACCGGCAGAGTCGTCGTCACCGCCGACTCCACCGTCTCGCAGGCCGACCTGGCCAAGATCAAGCGCCAGGCCGGCGCCGACGCCGGCGCGCTGCGCATCGAGCGCGCTCCCGGTGTCTTCAAGCCCCTGCTCGGCGCGGGCGACGCCATCTACGGTGGCGGCTACCGCTGTTCGCTCGGCTTCAACGTGGTCAGCGGCAGCACGTACTACTTCCTCACCGCCGGACACTGCGGCAACGTCGCCAAGACCTGGTACACCAACTCGGCCCAGTCCACGCTGATCGGCGCCACCATCGGGTCGAACTTCCCCGGCGACGACTTCGCCCTCGTCCGCTACGACAACACGTCGCTCAGCCACCCCGGCGGCTACAGCGCCGCCGACGCCTACGTCGGCGAGTCCGTCAAGCGCACCGGCTCCACCACCGGTACCCACGGCGGCACGGTCACCGCTCTCAACGCCACCGTCCACTACTCCAGCGGCGGCACCGTGAAGGGCCTCATCCAGACCAACGTCTGCGCCGAGCCCGGCGACTCCGGCGGCCCGCTCTACGACGGCACCAAGGCGCTCGGCATCACCTCGGGCGGCAGCGGCGACTGCCGGACCGGCGGCACCACGTTCTTCCAGCCGGTGCCGGAGGCGCTCGCCAAGTACGGCGTCAGCGTGTACTGAGCGTTCGCACACCTGCCCCACTCGCTTGGCCAACTCGCTTGACTCGCTTGGCAGTTGGAGGGCCGTACGGCCGAAAGGCGCCCTTGCGGCGCGACGCCGTACGGCCCGAGACTCCCCCACAGCGCCGGCCCGGACCGCCCCGGGCTGCGCCTCACGGGCCCGACACCCCACCGCGGGCCCCCGATTCCCCTCTGGAGGAACGAGAAGTGAGGACCACGCGCACCACCCCCACGCGCAACACCCGCAACACCCGGATGCTCGCCATCGCGGCCGGCCTCGCCGCCGCCGCGGCGCTCGCCGTCCCCACCGCGAACGCGACCCCCGCCCCCGTCTTCGGCGCCGAGCAGCTCACCGCCGCCAGCGACGCCGTGCTCACCGCCGACGTGGCCGGCACCGCCTGGCGCGTCGACCCGGCGACGAAGACGGTGATCGTGACCGCCGACGCCACGGTCTCGCAGGCCGACCTCGCCAAGATCAAGCGCCAGGCCGGCGCCAACGCGGGCGCCCTGCGCATCGAGCGCACCGCCGGCAAGTTCAACAAGCTGATCTCCGGCGGCGACGCCATCTACGCCAGCAGCTGGCGCTGCTCGCTCGGCTTCAACGTCAAGGACAGCGCGGGCAACTACTACTTCCTCACCGCAGGTCACTGCACCGACGGCGCGGGCACCTGGTGGGCCGACTCCTCGCACGCCACCGTGCTCGGCAGCACCGCCGGATCGAGCTTCCCGGGCAACGACTACGGCATCGTGCGCTACACCAACAGCTCGGTGACCAAGTCCGGCACGGTCGGCAGCGTCGACATCACCGGCGCCGCCAACGCCACCGTCGGCATGTCCGTCACCCGCCGCGGCTCCACCACCGGCATCCACGGCGGCACGGTCACCGGCCTCAACGCGACCGTGAACTACGGCGGCGGCGACATCGTCTACGGTCTGATCCAGACCAACGTCTGCGCCGAGCCCGGTGACTCCGGCGGCCCGCTCTACTCCGGCTCCAAGGCCATCGGCCTCACCTCGGGCGGCAGCGGCAACTGCAGCTCCGGCGGCACGACGTTCTTCCAGCCGGTGACGGAGGCGCTCAGCGCGTACGGCGTCAGCGTGTACTGACGCTCAGCGGGTACTGACCGCGCACGGCTGAGGCCCCCCGCCGCGGCGGGGGGCCTCAGCCCTGTCCGTACGGGCTACGGGCGGGCCTCGCCGAAGTCGCCTGCCGCGCCCGCCGCGCCGCCCTCTCCGACCTCCCCGGCGATCGGCTCGGCCGCCGTCCTCCGCGTCAGCGAGGACATCACCAGCGTCACGGCCGTGCCGAGGACCGCCCAGGCCGACAGGACCAGCATCGAGGCGGTCATGTCGTTGCCCTTGAAGTACGCGATCGAGCGGGCCGACCAGGTGCCGGCGCCCGGTGGCAGGCCCGGGCCGATCGTCTTCCAGAACGGCGGCAGCATCGGCAGCGGGAAGGCGCCGCCCGCGCTGGGATTGCCGGCGACCACGATGAGCAGGATCGCCAGGCCGATGCCGACGATCCCGAAGACCGACTGCAGGGCCAGGGTGGCCGCGCCGACCGCGAAGACCACGAGCGTGCCGAGCCCCCACAGGGCGGCGACGCTGCCCGGCAGGGCGCCGAGGATCGGGCCGACGATGATCGCGCCGCCGAGGCCGCCGAGCACCGAGTAGAGCGCGAGCACCCCGAGCCGGATGATCGCCCGGTGCGTGTTGGCGGGCCGGGAGCCGGCGCTGATCGCCAGGATCGCGGCGCAGATGTAGCCGCCGACGCACCAGCCGACGACCAGGTAGAAGGCGGAGAGCCCGTCGAAGTCCTGCGGTGAGGCCGGGGCCACGTCGACGGTCCGGACGGCGCGCCGGTTGGCCGCCTCCAGCCGGGTGAACATCTTCTCCAGCGTGGCCGAGAGCACGGTGCCGCCGCCGGAGGCGACGAGCAGGGTGTCGGTGCGGCCCGCCGGGTCGACGATCAGGGCTCCGTCGATGTCCCGGTTCAGGATCTGGTCCCGCGCCGCGTCGGCGCTCGCGACCGGGCGCGGGTCGAGCGGGTCGCCGGGCAGCTTGCTCAGGTCGCCCATGAGGACGGTGGACACCTGATGGGGAGCGACCACGCCGAAGGGCACGTCCGTGGGCTTCGGATTGTGCAGGGCCCCGACGTACGAGGTGATGAACAGGAGCTGGAGGGCGAAGACGCCGACGACCAGCAGGGCTGCTCGGGGGGTGACGGCGCTCTTCAGTTCGTCGACGAGGCTCATGCCCCCCAGGCTCGGGGGAGGCCGGTGCCGACGCAGGCGGGCGGGGGCCGTACGGATGACGTCACACGCTTATCGTACGGGCGTTCGAAAATGAGCTACGCTGGGTGTGAGGGGGTGGGAACGTACGTACGAATTCGAGTGGGACGCGGGAGGTGCGCATGCCGGGGTTCACGCATCTGCACACCGCGTCGGGCTTCTCCATCCGCTACGGCGCCTCCCATCCGGCCCGCCTCGCCGCCCGCGCGGCCGAGCGCGGCATGGACGCCCTCGCCCTGACCGACCGCGACACCCTCGCGGGCGCGGTCCGCTTCGCCAAGGCGTGCGAGAAGGAAGGGGGTCGCCCGCTCTTCGGGGTGGACCTCGGGTACGAGCCGTTCCCGGCCGCCGGCGCGCACGACCCCGACGGTCCGGGCTCCGCGCGGCGCGTGCCCGTGCCCGTGCGCGGCGGCGCCTTCGTCGACGAGTCCGCGCCCCGCGCCGTCTTCCTCGCCCGCTCCCGCACCGGCTGGGCCGAGCTCTGCGCGCTCGTCACCGCCGCCCACGCGCACGCGGGGGAGGGGCGGCCCGTGCTGCCCCGGTCCGCGAACCGCGGCGACGAGCTCTTCGTCCTGCTCGGCCCCGGATCCGACATCGGGCGCGCCCTCGCCGCCGGCCGCCCCGACCGGGCCGCGCGGCTGCTCGCGCCCTGGCGGGAGCGGTACGGGGCCGCGCTGTGCCTGGAGGTCGTGGACCACGGGCGGCCCGGCACCGGGGCCGGTTCGCTGCGGCTCGCCGCCCGCACCCTCGGCTTCGCCGCCGAGCAGGGCGTGCGGCCCGTGCTCGGCAACGAGGTCCGGTACGCCGATCCCGGCCAGGGACCCGTCGCCGACGTCCTCGACGCCGCCCGCCGGCTCGTCCCCGTCGACCCGCGCGGCGGGCTCGACAGCGGGGAGGCGTGGCTCAAGGGCGCCGACGAGATGCTGACCGTCGCCGAGCGGGTCGTGGCGGCCGCGGGCTTCCGGCGGGAGGCCGCGTACCGCCTCCTGGAGCGGACCGCGGAGGTCGCCGCGGCCTGTGTGGTCGACCCCGAGGACGACCTCGGGATGGGCTCCGCGCACTTCCCCGAGCCGTACCTCGTCGGCGCCGCCCACCGCACCGCCCAGCGCGTGCTCGCCTCCCGGGCCGCCGCCGGCATGCTCCTCAAGGGCTACGACCGCCGCCCCGACCGGCGCGTCTACTGGGACCGGATGCACCACGAGCTCGACATCATCGCCCACCACGGATTCGCCAGCTACTTCCTGACGGTCGCTCAAGTCGTCGACGACGTACGGGACATGGGCATCCGGGTGGCCGCCCGCGGCTCCGGCGCCGGCTCCCTCGTCAACCACCTCCTCGGCATCGCCCACGCCGACCCCGTCGAGCACGGCCTGCTGATGGAACGCTTCCTGTCGAAGCGCCGCACCGAACTGCCCGACATCGACATCGACGTCGAGTCCGCCCGCCGCCTGGAGGTCTACCGCGCGATCATCGACCGCTTCGGCACCGAACGGGTCGCCACCGTCGCCATGCCCGAGACCTACCGGGTCCGCCACGCCGTACGGGACGTGGGCGCCGCCCTGTCCATGGACCCGGCCCGGATCGACCGGATCGCCAAGGCGTTCCCGCACATCCGCGCCCGGGACGCCCGCGCCGCCCTCGACGAACTGCCCGAACTGCGCGAGCTCAAGGCCGAACTGGCGGGCGACACCCGCTTCTGGGAGCTGGTCGAGGCCCTCGACGCGCTGCCCCGCGGCACTGCCATGCACCCCTGCGGCGTGCTCCTCTCGGACGCCTCGCTGCTCACCCGTACCCCCGTCGTGCCCACCAGCGGCGAGGGGCTGCCCATGTCGCAGTTCGACAAGGAGGACGTGGAGGACCTCGGCCTGCTCAAGCTCGACGTCCTCGGGGTGCGGATGCAGTCCGCGATGGCGCACGCCGTCGCCGAGGTCGAGCGCGCCACCGGCACCCGGCCGGACGTCGACGCCGTCCCGCCCGGCGACCCCGACACGTACGCGCTCATCCGCTCCACCGAGACCCTCGGCTGCTTCCAGATCGAGTCGCCCGGCCAGCGCGACCTGGTGGGCCGGCTCCAGCCCGAGACCTTCCACGACCTCGTCGTCGACATCTCCCTCTTCCGGCCCGGCCCGGTCGCCGCCGACATGGTCCGCCCGTTCATCGCCGCCCGGCACGGCCGCGCGCCGGTCCGCTACCCGCACCCCGACCTGGCGGACGCCCTGAAGGAGACCTACGGCGTCGTCGTCTTCCACGAGCAGATCATCGAGATCGTCAGCATCATGACCGGCTGCGGCCGCGACGAGGCCGACCAGGTGCGCCGCGGGCTCTCCCACCCCGAGGCGCAGGGCCGGATCAAGGCGTGGTTCGCGCAGCGGGCCGCGGCGCGCGGATACGACGCCGAGACCGCCGCCCGCACCTGGGAGATCGTCGAGGCGTTCGGCTCGTACGGCTTCTGCAAGGCGCACGCGGTGGCCTTCGCCGTGCCGACCTACCAGTCGGCCTGGCTCAAGGCGCACCACCCGGCCGCCTTCTACGCCGGGCTGCTCACCCACGACCCCGGCATGTACCCGAAGCGGCTGCTGCTCGCGGACGCCCGGCGGCGCGGGGTGCCCGTGCTGCCGCTCGACGTGAACCGGTCGGCGGCCGCCCACCGTATCGAACTGGTGTCCGACGGTGGCTCGGAGACCTGGGGCCTCCGGCTCGGCCTCGCCGACGTCCACGGCATCAGCGAGGCCGAGAGCGCCCGGATCGAGGCCGGACAGCCCTACGCCTCCCTGCTCGACTTCTGGGAGCGGGCCCGCCCGCGCAAACCCGTCGCCGAACGCCTCGCCCAGGTCGGCGCGCTCGACGCCTTCGGCGCCAACCGCCGCGACCTGCTCCTGCACCTGACCGAACTCCACCGCGTCCAGCGCGGCGCCGCCTCCTACGGCGGACAGCTCCCGCTCGCCCAGGGCCGCAGGACCGCCCCCGTCGGCCTGCCCGACCTCGACGAGACCGAACGGCTCAGCGCCGAACTCGGCATCCTCGGCATGGACGCCTCCCGCCACCTCATGGGCGACCACCGGGCCTTCCTGCGCGAACTCGGCGTCGTCTCCGCCGAGCGGCTGCGCTCCGCCCGGCACGGCCAGACGGTCCTGGTCGCCGGCGCCAAGGCGGCCACCCAGACCCCGCCCATCCGCTCCGGCAAGCGGGTCATCTTCACCACCCTCGACGACGGCACCGGCCTCGTCGACCTCGCCTTCTTCGACGACTCCCACGAGCGCTGCGCCCACACCGTCTTCCACTCCTGGCTGCTGCTCGTCCGGGGCGTGGTGCAGCGGCGCGGCCCGCGCAGCCTCAGCGTGGTCGGCTCCGCCGCCTGGAACCTCGCCGAGCTGGCCGAACTGCGGGAGAGCGGCGGTCTGACGGCGGTCGGGGAGCGGCTCTCCGAGGAGCCCGTGCCGGACACCTCGCCGGACACCCCCGCCGGGGACGGTGACGGTGGGCGCCGGATCACGATGCCCACCGGTTACGTGATGAACCCCTGGGCCGACCTCCAGCCGGCCGGCGAGGGCGCCGCGACACCGGCGCGGAAGCTCTGGCACAGCAGTCCGGGGAGCGCGGGATGATCCTCTGCGTACGGTTCCGCCTGGAGCCCGCGGGAGAGGTGATGCTCCCGCGACTGCTCGACCTGCTCGGCGAGTTCACGCCGGTCGTCGAGGCCGCGCCGCCCGCCGAGGCGCTCGCCGACGTGCGCGGCGCGCTGCGCTACTTCGGCTGGAGCCCGGCCGAACTCGGCTCGGTGATCCGGGTCCGGGCGCTCGCCCTGTACGGCGTCGACTGCGTCATCGGCGCCGGACCCAACCCGATGCTGGCCCGGATGGCCGCCCGCGAGGCCCGCCCCGGCACCACCCTGGTCGTCGACGACCCGGCGGACTTCCTGCGGGACCGGCCGGTCGTCGCGCTCGACGGCGTCGGCCGCGCCACCGCCCGTACCCTCTGCGGCTACGGCCTCGACTCCGTCGGCCGGGTCGCGGACGCGCCGCTCGCCGTCCTGCAGCGGCTTGTCGGCGCCAAGGTGGGCCGCGAGCTGTGGGAACGGGCCCACGGCATCGACCGCACCCCCGTCGTCCCCGGCGAGGTCTCCCGGTCCCTGGCCGCCGAACGCTCCTTCCCGCACGACGAGTTGTCCCCCGACGCCCACCGCAGGGCGCTGCTCTCGCTCACCGCCGAACTGGGCGCCCGGATGCGGACCGAGCACCAGGTGTGCCGCTCCCTCACGGTGACCGTCCGCTACGCGGACCGCACCACCTCCAGCCGCACCCGCGCCCTGCGCGAACCGACCGCCCACTCCCGCGACCTCACCGCGCTCGCGTACGCGATCCACGACTCCTTCGGCCTCCAGCGCGCCCGCGTCCGCGGCCTCGCCCTGCGCGCCGAGGGCCTCGCCCCCGCCGAACACGCCGCCCACCAGCTGACCT
Source organism: Streptomyces sp. NPDC003943 (assembly GCF_053605265.1). Classification (NCBI taxonomy): domain Bacteria; kingdom Bacillati; phylum Actinomycetota; class Actinomycetes; order Kitasatosporales; family Streptomycetaceae; genus Streptomyces; species Streptomyces sp. NPDC003943. The sequence goes on from NZ_JBSGIW010000023.1 coordinate 16,242, forward strand.
TCGACCCGGTCGACGACAAGGCCCGCCGCATCGAGGCGGTCGCGGACCGGGCCCGGGCCCGGTTCGGCCCGAAGGCGGTGCTGCCGGGCTCGCTGGCGGCCTGAGCGACACGGCTACTTTTTACCGACGCGTAACTTCCCGTCGACGCTACCCGTACGTAACTTGGCTGAAGCGCATCCCCACTTGTGGTCCGGACCGCAGGGCGTAGCACCCCCTCATTCCCTTGAGCCGCAAGGAGATCGCCCGATGCTGCCCAGGACACCCTGGACGAAGCGGGTCGTCAGAGCGCTGTCCGTGCTCGCGCTGACCGCCGCCGCCACCCTCGCCCCCACCGCCGCCGCACAGGCCGACACCGCCCCCAGCCGTGGCTGGAACGACTTCTCCTGCAAGCCCGCCGCCGCCCACCCCCGCCCGGTCGTGCTCGTCCACGGCACCCTGGGCAACTCGATCGACAACTGGCTGGGCCTCGCGCCCTACCTCGTCGAGCGCGGCTACTGCGTCTTCTCCCTCGACTACGGCCAGCTGCCGAACGTGCCGTTCTTCCACGGACTCGGCCCGATCGACAAGTCCGCCGAACAGCTCTCCGCGTACGTCGACCAGGTCCTCGCCGCCACCGGCGCCCCCGAGGCCGACCTCGTCGGCCACTCGCAGGGCGGCATGATGCCGCGCTACTACCTGAAGTTCCTCGGCGGAGCGGCGAAGGTCAACGCGCTCGTCGGCATCGCACCCGACAACCACGGCACCACGCTCAGCGGCCTGACCAAGCTGCTGCCGTACTTCCCCGGCGCCGAGGACCTGCTCACCTCCGCCACTCCCGGGCTCACCGACCAGATGGCCGGCTCCCCGTTCATGACCAGGCTCAACGAGGGCGGCGACACCGTGCCCGGCGTGCGGTACACGGTGATCGCCACCAAGTACGACGAGGTCGTCACGCCCTACCAGTCGGGCTGGCTGACCGGCCCGAACGTCACCAACGTGCTGCTCCAGGACCGGTGCGCGCTCGACCTGTCCGAGCACGTGGCGATCGGCACGGTGGACCGGATCGTCTTCCACGAGGTCGACAACGCCCTCGACCCGGCCCACGCGACGCCGACCACCTGCGCGTCGGTCTTCGGGTGACGCCGACTAACCCTGACGGCGGCGCGCCGTGAGGAAGAGCACGGCCGCGCCGACCGCGAGGACGGCGGCGCCGCCCACCGCCAGATACGGCGTGGCGGCGTCGCCCCCGGTCTCGGCCAGCTCCTCGCCGGAGCCGTCCGGGGCCGGGGCGGGCGCGGGCGGCGCGGTGGCGCTGCCCGGAGCGGCGGGCGCCTGCGTGGGCGAGGACGCGGGCGTGCCGGCGGGCGCCTGCGCCCGCGTGGGCGAGGACGTGGGCGTGTTCGTGTGCGTGTGGGAGGGCGCCTTCGTGGGCGCGCTCGGCGGCGGGACGGAGCCGCTGTCCTGGCCGAACACCACGTCCGAGCAGGTGTAGAAGGCCTCCGGGGAGTCCGACCGCTGCCAGATCGAGTAGATCAGGTGCCGCCCCGACTTCTTCGGCACCGTCCCCGTGAACACGTAGTCGCCGTTCTCCATCCGCGGATCGGTCACCGTCGCGAACGGCTCCGCCTCCAGGTCCGACCACTTCAGCGGCTTCGACGGGTCGTACCCGTCCTTCGTCACGTACAGCTCGAACGACCCCTTGTGCGGCGCCGTCCCCTTGTACCGGAAGGTGTGCGCACCGGAGGCCAGGCGCGTCGCCGGCCAGTCCGGGCGCGCCAGGTCGAGGCCGCGGTACTTGTCGTTCCCGGCGCTGCACAGCTTCCCGTCCGGGATCAGCTCCCGGTGCCGCCCGGCCGCGTTCCCGATGTTCACCCCGTTCCAGTCGTAGAACGCCTGCGTGCCGCTCGCGGCCACCGCCGCCCTGCACGCGTCCGACTTCGGGCTCTCCGGCCCCTCCGCGTAACAGGCCGCGACCCGGCTCACCGGATCGGTCATCGAACCGTGCGCGAGCGCGGGCGCGGCGGCGAGCCCGGACAGCAGCAGGGCGGTGGTGAGGGCGGTGGCGGTACGGCGTGGGGTCATGGGGTGACAACTCCTTCACGAGAGCGGGGTCGCCGAGGAAACTAGCCCCCGGCGGGCGCCGATTCGGCCCTCGAAGCCCCCAACCGCCCATCCTTAGGCTCGCGTTAAGGAGCCTCTAAGCGGCACCACAGACTCGGCCCGTCGTACCGTGTCGGCATGACGAACGCCCTGCCCCGTCCCGCCGTCGCCGCCGACGTGCCCGCCGTGAGAGCCGTCGTCGACGCGGCCTTCCACCACTACATCGAGCGGATCGGCCTCGTGCCGGCCCCCATGGAGGAGGACCACGCGGCGAACGTGGCGGCGGGGCGGATCTTCGTCGTCGGAGAGCCCGTGGCCGGTCTCGTCTTCGTCGTCCCCAAGCCCGGCCATCTCTACCTCGACACCATCGCCGTGCACCCCGACGCGCAGGGCACCGGCCTCGGCCGGATCCTGATGGACTGGGTCGAGCAGCGGGCGCGCGAGCTCGGCCTGCCCGAGGTGCGGCTGTTCACCAACGCGATGATGTGGGAGAACCAGAAGCTGTACGAGCGGTACGGCTACGAGGTCACCGAGCGCCGCCAGGACGGCCCGTACGACCGTATTCATTACCGTAAAGTGCTCAACTCGCCGTCGATGGGGTGAGTTTCGGACGTCCGCTGGCTGGATCCGGTATCCCTTGCGGGCGCGAAGCCCGCGCACTCCCCGCGCGATCCGCGCCCATCCGAAGGGATCCCCTCCAGTCATGCGTGTACGTCTCGCCGTCACCGCCGCAGCCGCCGGCGCCCTGCTCGCCCTCACCGCCACGACCGCCCACGCCGGGCCCGCCGACGGCCTCGCCGTCGACCCGCAGGGGACGGTCGCCGCGGACGGCACGGTCACCCTCTCCGGCTCGTACCGCTGCGACGAGGACGGCGCGGGCCCGGTCTTCGTCGCCTCCACGCTGGTCCAGGGCGACCGCTCCGCCGGCATCGGCGGCACCCAGGCCGTCTGCGACGGCCAGGTGCACACCTGGACCAACAGCGCCGTGGTGAAGGAGCCCGGCTACCACCCGGGCGAGGCGCGCGTCGAGGCCGGCCTGATGCAGCTGGACCCGACCGGGCCGCTGGGACTGCCGCTGCCGGACTTCCGCGTCCAGGAGAGCCAGGACGTGGTGCTGGAGTCCTAGCCGAGCAGGGCCACGAGTCCGTCCCGGCCCAGGGCCGCCAGCTCGTCGAGGGCGCGCACGGCGTGCCCGGCCGCCTCCGGGTCGGAGGCGGCCAGGCCGCTCGCCGCGAACTCGTCCTCGTCGAGCCGCAGCACCTCGCTGCCGTCCGCCGACACCCACAGGTCCAGGTCCAGGTCCTCGACGACCACCTCGGACCCGTCGGCGGCCACGGCGGCCGGCCGGGTCACGTCGCAGTACCAGCCCTTGAGCGTGCCGTCGCCGGAGCGGACCTCCTTCACCGCGTACCACCGGTCGCGCCAGTAGTGCTCGGTGAAGACGTCCCCCGGCTCGAAGCGCACGAAGCCGAAGTCCCGCACCCCGTCGGCCGCCCAGGGCGCGCGGACCGTCAGCCGGGCGCCGTCGTCGGCGAGCAGCTCGGCCGGGTAGCGGATCTTCGTACGCCCCGCCTTGACGAGTGCGATCTCGACCCCGGACGGGGACGGGTGCCGTTCAGCCGAACGTGCGGACATGCCGGACCTCTCTCGCGCAGATCTCGTAGCCGAACCACCGGTTGACGGCCAGCATCGGGTCGTTTCCGGCGTCGTTGCCGGTGAACGCCTCCGTGCAGCCGGCCGCCCGGGCCCGGTGCAGCGAGTCGTTCTTCACCAGCTTGGCGAGCCCCCGGCCCCGGAAGCCGGGCGCGGTGCCGGTCATGCCGGAGCCGTAGCGGCCGAGGCCGTCCGTGCGGGCCGCGGTGAAGGCGACCGGCCGCCCGTCCACCACCGCGACCGTCGACAGCTCGCGGTCGAGCGTCGGGTTCTCCCAGGTGGTGGCCAGCCAGTGCTCGTAGTCGCCGAGTTCGGTCGCCACGTCGCCCGGCTCGTCGGCCGTGGTGAGCGCGTCGAGCTCGAACAGCGGGCGCGGGTCGGCGGCGAAGTCGGCCGCCGTGCGCAGCTCGACGCCGGCCGGGGCCTCCTGGCGCGGCGGCAGCTCGGCCGTGCTCAGGTCGAGCCGCAGGAAGTAGGCGGAGCGGCTGCCGGTGTAACCGCGCCGCTCGGCGAAGGCGCGGTACGCGGGCTCGTCGAGGACCCAGCTGTAGAGCGTGGTCGCCCCGGCCTCGGTCAGGTGCTCCTCGGCGGCGCGCAGCAGCAGCGTCCCGGCGCCGCGCCCGGTGTGGTCCGGGTGGACGAAGACGTTGACGGAGCCGACGCCCGGCTCGGGCGACTCGTGGGCGAGCGACACCTCGGCGGTGCCGACGATCTCCCCGCCGATCTCGGCGACCAGCGGCCGTTCGTGTGCGTCGGGGTGGGCGTGCGCCCAGTCATGGGCCGTCTGGCGGCCGGTGGCGAGCATGTAGGGGAGGGCGGCGCGCCGGACCCGGGCATAGCCGTCGGCGTCCTCGGCGACCCCGGCACGTACATCGCGGACGATCACAGTCATGGTGCCGCACGCTAGGGGGCGGTCGGGGCCGGGCGCCTCCCATTTTCCCGCGGGACGGGTGCAGAATCGGAGGGTGCCGCTTCGAATCAGCGTGGACAACCGTTCCACTACAGCTCCGTACGAACAACTGCGCGCCCAGATCTCGGACCGCGCCCGCTCAGGGGAACTGCCCGTCGGCTTCAAGCTCCCGACGGTGCGCGGCCTCGCGGAGGACCTGGGGCTCGCGGCGAACACGGTCGCCAAGGCGTACAAGGCCCTTGAGGCGGACGGGGTGATCGAGACCCGCGGCCGCAACGGCACCTTCGTCGCCGCCGCCTCCGACGCGGCCTCCCGCCTCGCCGCGACCGCCGCCGCGGGCTATGCGACGGAGGCCCACCGGCTCGGCCTGAGCAGGGAGGAGGCCGAGTCGGCGGTCCGGGACGCGCTGCGGGCGCTGTACGAGGCCTGAGGCCGTAGCGCCCCCGGACGCCGGGGGCGCTACAGGTACAGCCCGGGGCGCGGCGCGCGCTGGTCGGGCAGCTCCGCCGCCGGCGTCCCGCGCCGCAGCGCGAACAGCTCCGCCAGCGTCGCCCCGTCCCGCCCCACGCCCTCCTCGCGGCCGAGCCACGCCACCGCCTCCGGGCGGCTGAGCGGGCCCACCTCGACGCGGGCCAGGCAGCGGCCGGGGCGCACCACGGCCGGGTGGAGGCGCTCCAGGTCCTCGTTGGTGGTGACGGCGACGAGGACGTTGCGGCCCTGGCCGAGCAGACCGTCCGTCAGGTTGAGCAGCCGGGACAGCGCCTGGCCGGCCGAGTGCTTGGCCTCGCCCCGGATCAGCTCGTCGCAGTCCTCCAGGAGCAGCAGCCGCCAGCGGCCCTTCTCCGTGCCCTCGTCCTCGCCGATCGCGATGTCCATGAGGTAGCCGACGTCGCCGAAGAGGCGCTCGGGGTCGAGGACGCAGTCGACCTGGCACCAGTCCCGCCAGGAGCGGGCCAGGGTGCGCAGGGCGGAGGTCTTGCCGGTGCCGGGCGGGCCGTGCAGGAGCAGCAGCCGGCCGGTGATGTCCTCGGGGGTGACGGCCATCAGCCGGTCCATCGCCTGCGCCACGGGAGCCGTGTAGTTGGGCCGGATCTCCTCCCAGGCGCCGGCGCCGATCCGGCGGGTGGTGCGGTGCGGGCCGCGGCGGGGTGACACGTACCAGAAGCCCATGGTCACGTTGTTCGGATGGGGTTCCGGCTCGTCGCGGGCGCCGTCGACGGCCTCCTTGAGGAGGCGTTCGGCGAGCTCCGGGTCGGTCGCGGTGACGGTGACGTCGGCGCCGCGGTTCCAGCGGGAGACGAGCACGGTCCATCCCTCGCCCTCGGCGAGCAGGGCGCTGCGGTCGTCCTCCCGCACCGCCCGCAACACCCGGGCGCCCGCGGGCAGCAGGGTCGCGTCCGGCTTCACCCGGTCCAGGGAGGTGCTGTGGGCGTGCGGCTGCTCGCCGGTGGCGAAGCGGCCGAGGAAGAGGGCGTCGACGGCGTCGGAGAGCGAGTCGTCGCCGCTGAGCCGGAGCCGGACGGGGAGGGAGTTCTCGGGCGGAGTGGCCATGGCGCCATGATCCGCCCCGGAGGCCGTTCGCGCACCGGGATTTGAGCCTCACTCAGGATCGGCTCAACTGGCTTGTTCTCGCCGGTTTCAGAGCGACTGGCGATGTCTGGCCAATCGAGTTTTGACATGGACACTTCCGGCGCGCCGGATCCGCTGCTACCAACTGGTAACGCAGAGATCCTGCTACAGGGAGGTTTCATGAAACCGTCGCGTTTTACGGCCTTTTCGTCCTCGCTCCTCCTCGGCACCGTCCTCGCCCTCACCGGGGCCGGGGCCGCCCAGGCCGCCTCCTCCGCCGCCCTCGACTACGTGGCCCTCGGCGACTCGTACTCCTCCGGCGTCGGAGCCGGCAGCTACGACAGCGCGAGCGGCGACTGCAAGCGCTCGACCAAGGCGTACCCGGTCCTCTGGAAGAACGCCAACGCCCCCTCCTCGTTCGCCTTCACCGCCTGCTCGGGCGCCAAGACCGGCGACGTCACGGCCAATCAGCTCGGACCGCTCTCCACCGCCACCGACCTGGTCTCGATCACCATCGGAGGCAACGACGCCGGATTCTCCGACGTCATGACGACCTGTGTCCTCCAGTCCGAGGCGACCTGTATCAACCGCATCAATCAGGCCAAGGCGTACGTCGACAGCACGCTCCCCGGCAAGCTCGACTCGGTCTACTCGGCGATCCGCTCCAAGGCCCCCAACGCCCACGTCGTCGTGCTCGGCTACCCGCGCTTCTACCAGCTCAACGGCACCTGCATCGCCGGTCTGAGCGAGACCGAGCGCGCCGCCATCAACGACGCCTCCGACTACCTCAACGCGGCCACCGCCAAGCGCGCCGCCAACTTCGGCTACACCTTCGCCAGCGCGGTCCCCGCCTTCACCGGCCACGAGATCTGCTCCAGCTCGTCGTGGCTGCACAGCGTCAACTGGCTCAACATCGGCGAGTCGTACCACCCGACCGCCACCGGACAGGCCAGCGGCTACCTGCCCACCTTCAACGGGGCTGCGTAACGGCGCCCGGGGCGCCACCGGCCGGGGACGCGGTCCCGGGCGCCCCGGAAGTCCCCGCGGTCGTTCCCGCTGTCGTCCCCGTCGTCGGAGTAGTCGGCGGCGGGGACGACGGCGTGACCGTGCCGCTCGCGCTCGCGCAGGTCAGCGAGAACACCACCCAGTCCGACTGCCGCGCCACCGGCTCCCGCACCTCCACCCGGATCCGGTCGTGCACCGTCGCCCCCGGCCCGTACGCCGACTGCTCACGCGTCACCTGCTGCTCGGTGTCCCCGCCCGCCGGGAACTCCAGCGTCCGCCAGACCGTGTCCTGCGCCTCCCCGCTCTCCGTCGTCCAGCGGTACGAGACCGTCGCCGGCGTCCGGTCCACCGTGAACGTCGCCGTGAACTCCGGCCCGGTGCCCTCCGCAGGCGGACAGCTCCCGACGTACGTGTCGCGCACGGCCCGTACCGACACGAGCGCGTTCACCGGGGGAGTCGTCGTCGTGCTCGGCGAGGCGCTCGTGCTCGCCGTGGTCGGCGCGGGCGTCGTCGGCGCCGTCGTCGGCGCGCTCGTCGTCGCCGGCGGCACCGTCGGCGTCCCGTCCTTCCCGGTGTCCCGCAGCACCGCGTACGTCAGCCCGCCCGCCACGAGCAGCAGCGCCACGACCACGGCGATCCACGCCGCCCGGTGGCGGCGCTCCGGCTCCGGCCCGGGCAGCGGCGCCGTCGCACCCACCGGCGCCGGCCCGCCCGTACCGCCGCCGCCCGCGCCCTCCCCGGCGAAGGCCGGATACGGCACCGGTGGCGGCGTCGGCAGCACCCGCGTCGCCTCCGTACGGGGCGTGCCGCCGGCCGCGACCAGCCGCAGCTGCTCCTCGGCGGCCTCCGCCGGGAGCCGCTGCTCCGGGTCCTTGCGCAACAGCCCCTCGATGACCGGCGCCAGCGGCCCCGCGTGCACGGGCGGAGCCGGCTCCTCGTCCACCACCATCCGCAGCGTGTCGAGCGCGGTCTCGCGGCGGAACGGCGACGCGCCCTCGACGGCGGTGTAAAGCAGCACGCCGAGCGACCACAGATCGGCCGCGGGCCCGGGCGTGCGCCCCAGGGCGCGCTCCGGCGCGAGGTACTCGGGGGAGCCGATCAGCTCGCCGGTCATGGTGAGCGGCGAGGTCCCCGCCACGGCCGCGATGCCGAAGTCGGTGAGTACCACCCGGCCGTCGTTGGCCAGCAGCACGTTGGCCGGTTTGACGTCCCGGTGCAGCACCCCGGCCGCGTGCGCGGCGCGCAGCGCGGCGAGCACCCCGGCACCCACCTGCGCGGCCCGCGCGGGCGGCAGCGGGCCCTCGGCCTCCAGGGTCTCGGCCAGGGTGAGCCCGCGGACCAGCTCCATCACGATCCAGGGGCGTTCGTCGTCGATCGCCACGTCGTAGACGGTGACGACATTGCGGTCGGTGATCCGGGCGGCGGAGCGTGCCTCGCGCTCCAGGCGCGCGTACAGCCGCTCGCGGTCCTCGGTGGGCAGGCCGGCCGGGGCGCGGACCTCCTTGACCGCCACCTCCCGCCCCAGAACCTCGTCACGGGCGCGCCAGACGGTGCCCATGCCGCCTTCGCCGAGCACGTCGAGCAGCCGGTAACGACCCGCGATGAGCGTCATCACTCCACGGTAGCCGAGGCCCGCCGGTTTTGGTGGCGGAGATCACACCCGGCCGGGTGCGCGCAGGTGGGGGAGGTGCGTGCAGGATGGTTCGTGACGGTTCGACAGGTGTGCGATCCCTGTCCAACTCTCCCTGGAACCACATGGATTCGGACAGTGATCGTCAACCCCCTTCACTGGACGGTGAATCCTGCGGCCGGAATACACGGGTGTCGTAGTGGAGCGATAGGGTTAACCTGCCCGGGCCGGGTGCCCTTGTTTGGGTGGGGAGTGACATGGAACAGATAGCAATGCGCAGCAGGCCGCGTGTGCCTGCCATCACCTGCGGGAGCAGCGCGACGAGTTCGCGTCTCGACCGCCATCTCGCGGTGCTCGGCGGCCCCGCCATACCGCAGCGCGAGGCGGCCGAGGCGACGCTGCTGATGCGGGAGCTGACGTCGCGTCCGCGCGAGGTGCCGGTGCACGGGCACCGCAGCCGCAGCGCACGGGTCTCGCTCTTCGCCCCGCTGCGCCGACTGCGTCGCTCGCTCTTCGGCAGCCACGGCTGACGGGCCGTCCGGGCCGGGCACCGGCGCACCCCCGACGCGCACCGCTCCCCACACCCGCTCGGCCCGCGGCCCGCTCCTGACCACACGCCGGACGTGTCCCCGCCCGTCCGGCGCTTCTTCCTGTCGGTTTCCCCTGCCCGTGGTCCGTTTCCGGCCACGGCCTCAGGTACGGGCGTAGCGCCTGACCGCCGCCGGCGCGCAGAGCGCGATCAGGGCGAGCGACCACAGCAGCGCCCCGGCCACCGGATGCGCCACCGGCCAGGCCGCGTCCGCCGGCACCTCCGCGTTCCCGAACAGCTCCCGTACGGCCGTCGTCACCGCCGAGATCGGGTTCCACTCCGCGATGGTGCGCAGCCAGCCCGGCATTCCGCCGGTCGGGATGTACGCGTTGGAGATCAGCGGCAGCATGAAGACGGCGCTGCCCAGCTGGCTCGCGGCCTCCTCGCTGCGCGAGGCGAGCCCGAACAGGATCCCCACCCAGGTCATCGCGCAGCGGAAGAGCAGCAGCAGCCCGAAGGCCCCGAGCGCCTCCGGGGCCGTGCCCTCGATCCGCCAGCCCATCGCGAGCCCGACCAGGACCAGCGGGACCATGCCGACCGCGCTGGTGACCAGGTCGGCGAGCGACTGCCCGAGCGGCACCGCCGCCCGGCTCACCGGCATCGCGCGCAGCCGGTCCGTCACGCCCCGGTGGGTGTCCTGGGCGGCCTGGAACATGCCGGTCATCATGCCGTTCGCGGCCGTCGCCACCAGCATTCCCGGTACCAGGTAGGCCCGGTAGTCGGCGCCCGGCATGGCGAGCGCGGAGCCGAAGACGTAACCGAAGAAGAGCAGGAAGACGACCGGCATCGTCTGGGTCATGAGCGGCAGCGCCGGGGCGTGCCGGATCCGCTGGAGGTGCCGGCCGAGGATCGCGGTTCCGTCGTGGACGAGGGCGCTCATGCGGCGGTCTCCTTCTGCTTCTCGTGCCGGTCGTCGTGGGTGGGGGCGGGGCCGGAGACGCGGCCGGTGAGGCGCAGGAACACCTCGTCGAGCGTGGGCGGCCGCAGCGAGGCGTCGACCAGGTGCACGCCGGCCGCGTCGGCCTCGCGCACGATCCGCGGCAGGGTGAGCGTGGTGTCGGTGGTGACCGCGCCCACCGTGCGGGCCTCGGCGTCCAGGGCCGGGGCCGAGCCGGTCAGCCGGTCGAGCACCGCGGCCGCGGCCTCCAGCTGGGCCGGGTCGGCGACGACGACCTCGGCGTAGTGGCCGATCAGCGCCTTGAGTTCGGCCGGGGTGCCCCGGTGCGCGGCCCGGCCCTCGTCGATCACGACGATGTCGTCGGCGAGCCGGTCGGCCTCCTCCAGGTACTGCGTGGTGAGCAGCACGGTCGTGCCCTGGCCCGCCAACCCCCGTACGGCGTCCCAGATCTCGTTCCGGCTGCGCGGGTCGAGCCCGGTGGTGGGCTCGTCGAGGAAGAGCACCCGCGGCCGGACGATCAGGCTCGCGGCCAGGTCGAGCCGGCGGCGCATGCCGCCCGAGTAGGTGCGGGCCGGGCGGTTCGCGGCCTCGGCGAGACCGAAGCGTTCGAGCAGCTCGTCGGCGCGCGAGCGCGGGGCGCGCAGCAGCCGGGCGAAGAGCCGCAGGTTCTCGGCGCCGGTCAGGTCGCCGTCGACGGAGGCGTACTGCCCGGTGACCGCGATCCGCTCGCGCACGCCCGCAGGGTCGCGCACCACGTCGCACCCCGCCACCCGGGCGCTCCCGGAGTCGGGCGAGAGGAGCGTGGTCAGCACCCGCACGGCGGTGGTCTTGCCCGCTCCGTTGGGTCCGAGCACTCCGCAGACCGTGCCTTCGGGCACCGCGAGGTCGAGCCCGCGCAGGGCGCGGACGTCCCCGTACCGCTTCTGCAGACCCTCACTAAGTACAGCGTACGTAGTAGTCATGGCGCGACCATAGCGCACTACGTACGGTGTACGTAACCAGTGTCGTCATTACGATGGGCGCCGAAGGGGCGACAGAGGTGATGAGCGATGGCGGGCCGAGCGGCCGAACCCGAAGTGATCTGGGCGCGGCCCGAGCGCACCGGCCGCGGACCGAAGCCGGCCTACAGCCGGGCCGACATCGTGGCCGCGGCCGTCCGCATCGCCGACGCCGAGGGCATCGACGCCGTCTCCATGCGCCGCATCGCCGCCGACCTCGGCTGCGGCACCATGTCGCTCTACAACTACGTGCCGCGCAAGGAGGACCTGTACGAGCTGATGGTCGACGCGGTCAGCGGCGAGTACGAGCTCGGCGAGCCCAGCGGCGACTGGCGCGCCGACATGACGGGACTCGCCCGGCAGACCCGCGCGATCATGTACCGGCACCCCTGGCTCACCCGGGTCATGACCACCGCCTACGGCTTCAGCCCGAACGCCCTGCGCTATCTGGAGTGGTGCCTGGGCTGCCTGGCACCGCTCGACGTGGCGCCCGGCCTGAAGATGCAGCTCATCGCCCTGGTCAACGGCACCGTCATGGCCACCGTCCGCAACGAGCAGGCCATCGCGGAGCGCGCCCGCGGCCTGCCCTGGAGCGAGGAGGAGGAGCAGGCGGTGCGCGGCGCGTACCTGATGCAGCAGGTGATGACCGGCGCCTACCCGCACCTCGCCGGGCTGCTCGCCGCGTCCCCCGGCCCCATCGACGCCGACGAGATCTTCGAGCAGACCATCGCCCGGCTCCTCGACTCCTTCGAGCCGCGCGACTAGCGGACCGCGGTGCTCAGAGCAGCATGAACTGCCCCTCCGGGCCCTCCTCCTGATGGTCGAGGACGGACGCGGGCCGACGGGCCCCGCCCGGCACGGGCAGCACCCCCGCCGCCCGCAGCGCGCCCTGGCCCACCCCGTCCGCCACCGCGTGCGCCGTGAGCGCCGCGCGCTCCGGCTCGCGCTCCGCGAGCAGCGCGAGCACCGTGATCAGTTCGAGCAGCTCCGAGGTCCACTCCTGCGGCCAGGCCGCCGGCCCGATCGCCTCCAGGCTGCCCGGCTCGGCGGGCGCCGTCCGGTGCGCGAACCACTGCTCGACCATCCGCACCCCGCCGACCTCGAACTCCCACGCCCCGGCCGGCACCGGCGAGATCCGGCCCTCGGCCTTGCCGTCGCCGATGACCAGCACCTCCTCCGCCGGGTCGTACGCGAGCGTCGTCGGCCGGGCCGGAACCGCCGCCCGTACGTACGGCCGGCGCCCGCCCGGCAGCCGTGGCCTGACCCCGCCGCGGGCCCCGCGCAACTGCACCTCCACGAGCGAGCGGCCCAGCGCCACGCCCGCCGCCCACACCTCCGGGTCCGCCGGCAGCGGCACCCGGCACCCGGCGGGGGAGGCGACGCCCGCCGCGACCGCCCAGGCCACGAGGTCCGCGGCGCCGACCCCGTACCCGTACCGCGCGCCCAGCAGCGGCAGCAGTCCGGGCGTCAGATTCGGCTCCAGGCCACCGGGCCGGCGGAACAGCGGACGGATCCGGCCGGGGCGGCCCGAGGGGGAGCGGCCGTCGGGCAGCGCGGCCGTCACCAGGAGCGCGGGACCGGCCGTGCCCGGCACGTACCCCTGCTCCACGGCGAAGAGCTGGTGCTCGTCGGCGACCCGCCACAGCTCCGGCCGCGCGGCGTCGATCAGCCGGTGGTCCGGCAGCAGCCACTGCTCGTCGAACGGCCCGTGCGCGAGGCGTACGGGCTCCGGACAGGGACCGGGTTCCCGGGCGAGCCGCACCGTGCCGGTCCGCTGGCCGGGCAGCGCGGCCACCGAACTCGCCGGGGTGCGCGCCCGGCTGGGCCGGAACAGCGCCTCCCGCTCCGCGCCCCGCGCCGCGGCGAGACGGCCCCAGCGGGCCCGCAGGGTGCGCGGATCGGGGGCGACGATCCAGGAGCGGCCGAGCCGCAGCGGGGCCACGGACCACGGCATGAGGTCGTCGAGCAGGGGCGCGTCGGTCAGCGGCTGGTCCTCCGTCACGCCCCGCATGCTAACGACGCCCCTCCGTGGGCCTCCACCCCGTCTTCGGCCCTCAGTGCGCTTCGACCGTCACCGTGAACGAGAAGCGGTCGCCGCGGTAGCGGATCCGGGCCACGTCGACGACCCGGCCCTCGTCGTCGTAGGTCACGCCCGTGTAGTGCAGGATCGGCGAGAGCAGCGGCACCTGGAGCAGCTGGGCGGTCTCGGGGTCGGCGAGCCGGGCCTCGACCGTGTCGGTGATCCGGCTGATCTTCACCCCGACGACGTCCCGCAGCACCTTCGTCATCGGCCAGCGCTCCAGATCGGCCGGATCGATGCCGGCGGCGATCTCCGGGAGCACCGCGTTCTCCGCCCAGTTGGTGGGCTCGCCGCTCTCGCCGTCGGCGCGCAGCCGCCGGAACACGGCGACCTCGTCGAGCTGCGGGAAGTACTCGGCGAGCTCGCCGGGCACCGGCTCGGTGCCGTGGCCGAGAACGGTGGTCCGCTCACCGGACTGCTGGGCCACGATCGCGTCGATCGAGCCGAGCAGTCGACGCGGGGTGGAGCGCCGGGCGCCCGGTTCGATGAAGGTGCCGCGCCGCCGGTGCCTGCTGATCAGGCCCTCCTCCTCCAGCTCCTTGAGGGCCTGGCGCATGGTCAGCACACTCACGCCGTAGTGCGCGGCGAGCTGCTCCTCGGTGGGCAGCCGCAGCGAGGCGTCGGGGGTGCGGCCCAGTATGGAGGCGCGCAGCGACTGCGAGACCTGGTACCAGAGCGGCAGCTTCCGGTTCAGGACCAGCGAGTCGGGGGCGAAGGCGGTCACGGCTCTCTCCGTACTCCGTACGACGACGATGGGCCCGGGCCTCACGGCCGGAAGTGGCGCTCCAGACCCTGCCATACGTCGTCGTAACCCTGCTGCAGGTGGTCGGCCCCGGCCGCCTGGGCGGTGGCGGTGACCGGCCAGCGGGTCTCGAACATGAAGGCCAGACCGTCGTCGATCTTCTGCGGCTTCAGTTCGGCGGCGCTCGCCCTGTCGAAGGTCTCCCGGTCCGGGCCGTGCGCCGACATCATGTTGTGCAGCGAGCCGCCGCCCGGCACGAAGCCCTCCGCCTTCGCGTCGTAGGCGCCCTCGATCAGGCCCATGTACTCGCTCATCACGTTGCGGTGGAAGTACGGCGGCCGGAAGGTGTCCTCGCCGACCAGCCAGCGCGGGGCGAAGACGACGAAGTCGACGCCCGCGAGGCCGGGAGTGTCGGACGGCGAGGTCAGCACGGTGAAGATCGACGGGTCGGGGTGGTCGTAGGAGATCGTCCCGATGACGTTGAACCGGTGCAGGTCGTAGACGTACGGGGTGTGGTTGCCGTGCCAGGCGACGACGTCCAGCGGCGAGTGGTCGTAGGTCGCGGACCAGAGGTTGCCGCAGTACTTGTTGACGACCTCGACCGGGCCCTCGACGTCCTCGTACGCGGCGACCGGCGCCCGGAAGTCACGGGCGTTGGCCAGGCCGTTGGCGCCGATCGGGCCGAGGTCGGGGAGCTGGAAGGGAGCGCCGTAGTTCTCGCAGACATAGCCGCGGGCCGTGTCGTCGAGCAGCTCGACGCGGAACCGGACCCCGCGCGGGACCAGCGCGACCTCGCCGGGCCGGACCGCGAGCAGGCCCAGCTCGGTGCGGAGCAGCAGACCGCCGCGCTCGGGGACGATCAGCAGCTCGCCGTCGGCGTCGCTGAAGACCCGCTCCATCGGCGCGTTCGCGTGGTACAGGTGCACGGCCATGCCGGCGCGCTGGGCCGCGTCGCCGTTGCCGCCGAGCGTCCACAGGCCCGCCAGCCAGTCCGTACCGGCGGCCGGCTCCGGCAGCGGGTTCCAGCGCAGCCGGTTCGGGTCCGGCACGGTCTCGGTGAAGGGCGCGCTGCGCACGGCGCCGTTGTCGATCCGGACGAACGGCGGATGGGCGGCCGAGGGGCGGATCCGGTAAAGCCACGAGCGCCGGTTGTGCGCCCGGGGCTCGGTGAAGGCACTGCCGCTCAGCTGCTCCGCGTAGAGCCCGAGCGGCGCCCGCTGCGGCGAGTTGCGTCCGTCGGGGAGGGCGCCCGGGACGGCCTCGGTGCTGTGTTCGTTGCCGAATCCCGTGCTGTAGGTCAGTGCGTCGGCCGTCTTGGTGGCCTGTTCCGCGTTCAGCGCGTGCATCGTGTGCTCCTGTCCTGACGCTCACAACAATCCTATGCATGACCGTAGGATTCCGCTCCCGGTCACGTCAACGGTGCCCGGGGGCCCAGTGGCCTCCGGACTGCGTCCGAGCGCCGTCCGCGACCGGCCGTCGCCCGCCCAGGCCTTCAGCGGCATGATGTCCCCGTGCCCCGAACCGACCTGTCCTCCGTGCCCGGGCCCGCCCTCCGCCGCGCCCCCGTGCAGCAGCGCAGCGCCGCCCGTCTCGCCCGGATTCTCGACGCCTGCGCCGAACTCCTCGACGAGACCGGTTACGAGCAGCTGAGCACCCGGGCCGTCGCCGCCCGCGCGGGCGTGCCCATCGGCTCCGTCTACCGCTTCTTCGGCAACAAGCGGGCCATGACCGCCGCCCTCGCCCACCGCAACCTCGACAGCTATGCCGCCCGCATCGGCGCCGGCCTCGCCGCGCTGCCGGCCGTCGACGCGCTGAGCGCCATCGACACCGTCCTCGACGCGTACCTGGAGATGAAGCGGACCGTGCCCGGCTTCGGCCTGGTCGACTTCGGCCCGCCCGGCCCCGACGAGGCCGGCGAGGAGCACCCCAACCACCTCGTCGCCGACCGCATCTGCGCCCTGCTGGCCCCGCCCCTCGGCCGCCCGGCCGACCCGACCCTGCGCCGCAAGATCCTCGTCGGCGTCGAGGCCACCGACGCGCTGCTCCAACGCGCCTTCCTCGTCGACCCCGCCGGCGACCCGGACCTCGTCGCGGAGACCCGCGAACTCCTGCACGCCTATCTGGCACCCGCCCTGCGCTGAGCCCTGTTCCACCTCCCTACCGGTCGGTATGCTCGCGCTCGTCCGCGCGCCGCCGCCCCAGGGAGACCGTCATGTCCACCGCCCTGCGCATCTGCCCCCTGTGTGAAGCGACCTGCGGGCTGACCCTCACCCTCGACGGCGACCGGGTCACGGCCGCCCGCGGTGACCGCGACGACGTCTTCAGCCGGGGCTTCGTCTGCCCCAAGGGCGCCGCCTTCCCCGAGATCGACGCCGATCCCGACCGGCTCACCCGCCCCCTCGTCCGCACCGCCGGCGGCACCCTGCGCGAGGCGGCCTGGGACGAGGCCTTCGACCTCATCGCCGCCCGCATCCGCCCGCTGATCGAGGAGCACGGCCCGAACGCCGTCGGCCTCGTCCTCGGCAACCCCAACGTGCACACCGTGGCCGGCGCCCTCTACCCGCCGCTCCTCATCGGCGCCCTGCGCACCCGCAACCTCTTCACCGCCTCCACGCTCGACCAGATGCCGAAGCACGTCTCCAGCGGACTGCTCTTCGGCGACGCCTTCGCCGTCCCGGTGCCCGACCTCGACCGCACCGACCACCTCCTGATACTCGGCGCCAACCCGCTGGACTCCAACGGCAGTCTCTGCACCGCCCCCGACTTCCCCGGCCGCCTCAAGGCCCTGCGCCGCCGCGGCGGCACCCTCACCGTCGTCGACCCGCGCCGCACCCGCACCGCCCGCCTCGCCGACCGCCACCTCGCCCCGCGCCCCGGCACCGACGCCCTCCTCCTCGCCGCGCTCGTCCACACCCTCTTCGCCGAGGACCTGGTGCGCCTCGGCGCCCTCGCCGACCACGTGCAGGGTGTGGAAGAAGTACGGGACGCGGTAAGGGAGTTCAGCCCCGAAGTCGTCGCCGCGGCCTGCGACCTGGCCGCGGACACCATCCGTGCCACCGCCCGCGAACTGGCCGCCGCGCCGACCGCCGCCGTCTACGGCCGGATGGGCTCCTCCACCGTCGCGTACGGCACCCTCGGCAACTGGCTCGTCGACGTCCTCAACGTCCTCACCGGCAATCTCGACCGGCCCGGCGGCGCCCTCTTCCCGCTCTCCGCCACCGCCGCCGCGCCCCGCCCCGCCGGCCCCGGCAAGGGCTTCGCGCTCGGCCGCTGGACCAGCCGGGTCTCCGGGCACCCCGAGGCCAAGGGCGAACTGCCGCTCGCCGCCCTCGCCGAGGAGATCGACACCCCCGAGCGGACCCCGGGCGAAGGGCGCGTCCGCGCGCTGATCACCGTCGCCGCCAACCCCGTCCTGTCCGCCCCCGACGGACGGCGCCTCGACGCGGCGCTCGACTCCCTCGACTTCATGGTCGCCGTCGACCCGTACCTCAACGAGACGACCCGCCACGCCGACGTCGTCCTGCCCCCGCCGCCGCCCTCGCAGAGCGCGCACTTCGACTTCGCCTTCAACCAGTTCGCCGTCCGCAACCAGGTCCGCTACACGCCCGCGGCCGTCCCGCTCGCCGAGGGCCGCATGGACGAGTGCGAGATCCACGCCCGGCTGATCCTCGCCGTGTCCGGCATGAACGGCGCCCCGCCCTCCGCCGTCGACGACCTCGCCATCGAGACCACCCTCGCCAAGGCCGTCACCCAGGAGCACTCGCCGGTGCACGGCGAGGACCCGAAGGCCGTCGCCGCCCGCCTCACCGGCACCACCGGACCCGAGCGGCGCCTCGACCTGATGCTGCGCCTCGGCCCGTACGCGAGCTCCCACGGCCTCACCCTCGACGTCCTGCGCGCGGCCCCGCACGGCATCGACCTCGGCCCGCTCCAGCCGCGGCTGCCCGGCCTGCTCAAGACCCGCAGCGGCCGGGTCGAGCTGCTGCCCGCGCCGATCGCCGCCGACCTGCCCCGGCTGCGCGCCGCCCTGCACGACGTCCCCGAGGCCGGCACCCTCCGGATCGTCGGACGCCGCCATCTCCGGTCGAACAACAGCTGGCTCCACAACATCCCCGCCCTCACCGGCGGCTCCAACCGCTGCACCCTCCAGGTCCACCCCGAGGACGCCGACCGCCTCGGGCTCACCGCCGGCGCGCCCGCGCGGATCAAGGGCGAGGGCGGCGAGCTGACCGCCGAGGTCGAGATCACCGACGCCGTACGGCCGGGTGTCGTCAGCCTCCCGCACGGCTGGGGCCACGACCGCCCCGGCACCCGGGCGGCGGTCGCCACCGCCCGCCCCGGAGTCAACGTGAACCAGCTCCTCGACGGCTCCCGGCTCGACCCGCTGTCGGGCACCGCCGTCCTCAACGGCTTCCCCGTCCAGGTGGGACCCGACTCATCACCTGTGCTGTGACCTGGGGTTTTGCTCGTATTGCTCACGCGTCAACGTCTTGTTAACGCCTTTACGCGGCACCTACCGTCATGCGCACCGCCGCTCTGGCGGCAGTTCAAGGGTGAACGTGACGTGAGGTGTCCTCCATGCTGACCATCCTCGGCTTCGCCATGATCGCGACCTTCCTGGTCCTGATCATGACGAAGAAGATGTCGCCGATCGCGGCGCTCGTGCTCATACCCGCGCTCTTCTGCGTCGCCGTCGGACAAGGGGCCCAGCTGGGCGACTACGTCATCGAGGGCGTCGGCAAGCTGGCGCCCACGGCCGCGATGCTGATGTTCGCGATCGTCTACTTCGGCGTCATGATCGACGTCGGCCTCTTCGATCCGATCGTCCGGGGCATCCTGCGCTTCTGCAAGGCCGACCCGGTGCGGGTCGTGGTCGGTACGGCGGTGCTCGCCGCGATCGTCTCGCTCGACGGCGACGGCTCCACCACCTTCATGATCACGGTCTCGGCGATGTACCCGCTCTACAAGCGGCTGGGCATGAGCCTCGTCGTGATGACGGGTGTCGCCGCCACCGCCAACGGCGTCATGAACACGCTGCCCTGGGGCGGCCCGACGGCCCGCGCGGCCACCGCGCTCAAGCTGGACGCCGCCGACATCTTCGTCCCGATGATCCCGGCGCTCGGTGTCGGCCTGGTCTTCGTCTTCGTCCTCGCCTACGTCCTCGGCCGCCGCGAGCGCAAGCGCATCGGCTACCTGAGCCTCGACGCGGTGCTGACGCCGCAGACCGAGACGGTCCTGGTCGGCGCGGGCGGCGGCAAGGGCGGGACCAAGGGCGGACGTAAGGGCGAGGGCAAGAACAGCGCCAAGGGCGGCTCTGCCGCGGGCCTGTCCGCCGACGCCGACGCCGAGGCCCAGGGCACCGCGGGCGGTCAGGGAACGCAGGGCGCCCAGGGCGAGGACGGCTTCCAGGGGCTCGACCCGAAGCGCGAGACGCTGCGGCCCAGGCTGTACTGGTTCAACGCCGGCCTCACCGCCGTACTGCTCACCGCGATGATCATGGAGTGGCTGCCCATTCCGGTGCTGTTCCTGCTCGGTGCCGCGCTCGCGCTGACGGTCAACTTCCCGAAGATGGCCGCGCAGAGGGCCCGGCTCGCCGCCCACGCCGACAACGTCCTCAACGTCGCCGGCATGGTCTTCGCCGCCGCCGTCTTCACTGGTGTCCTCACCGGCACCGGCATGGTCAAGCACATGGCCGACTGGCTCGTCGGCGCCATCCCGGACGGCATGGGCCCGCACATGGCCCTGGTCACCGGTCTCCTCAGCCTGCCGCTGACCTATTTCATGTCCAACGACGGCTTCTACTTCGGCGTCCTGCCGGTGCTCGCCGAGGCCGGCGCGGCCCACGGCGTGTCCCCGCTGGAGATCGCCCGCGCCTCCCTCGTCGGCCAGGCGCTGCACATGTCGAGCCCGCTGGTCCCGGCGGTGTACGTGCTCGTCGGCATGGCCAAGGTGGAGTTCGGCGACCACACCCGCTTCACCGTCAAGTGGGCGGCGCTGACCTCGCTGGTGGTGCTCGTCGCGGGCATCCTGTTCGGGATCATCTAGTCGCTGGTTCGTTCGGGTGGATGTCGGAGGGTGGCACGGCCCTGTCGCCACCCTCCGTAGTCATGTGATGACCAATAGTCAGATTATCGGCTCGCATCTCCGAGATCTGTACGACTGGAGGAACCCCACATGACCGTCCCGGCTCTCCGCCCTCTCCTCGCCACCACGGCGACCGCGCTCGCCCTCGGCTCCTTCGCCCTGGCGGGCGCGCCCGCCGCCTTCGCCGCCCCGATCCCGGGCGACAACGGCGACGTCAAGACCCACAACGTGGGCACACCCGTCGACGACGAGCGGGACGAGCCCAAGGTCTGCCGGTTCTACCTCGACGCCTTCGACTTCGACACCCTCCAGGAAGTCGACTGGACGATCGTTCCGCAGCCGCCCAAGGCCGACTCGCCGAGCCTCAGCGGCCACATCACCCTCAACAGCGGCAAGGGCCACACCGGTGAGCTCGGCCTTCCGAACGGCATGTACAAGCTGACCTGGACCTTCGAGGGCGAACACGGCGCCGGCAAGCACAAGGTCTTCAAGGTCGACTGCCCGCCCGGCGGCGGTCCCGGCGGCAACACCAACGGCGGAAGCACCGGTGGCCACGGCCACCACAAGCCGCCGCACGGACCGGTCGGGGCCGGCGGCGGTGGCGCGGCCGACACCACGGCCCCCGCGGACGACAGCGCCGCCTTCGGCGTCGGATCGGCCATCGCCGCGGCTCTCGCGGGCACCGCCGGCCTGATCCTCATCCGCCGCTCGCGCCGCCGCACCGATGGCGCCGCGTAGGTCCGCTCCCCCGCGCGGGACGGCCACCGCCGGCCGGGTCCCGGCCGGCGGGCGCCGCCCCCGCCCGCGCGGCCGCACCACCCGCCGGCAGCGCCGGCTCGTCCGGCTCGCCCGTACCGTCGTCGTGACCATGTCCCTGGTCACCGCCGGTGTCTGGTGGGCCCAGGACGACGGCTCATCGCCCGGCCCCGCGCTCGCCGCGGGGCCCGCCGTGCACGGCGGGGCGGCTCCGGTCCACCGGACCCGGCCCCGCCCGGCCTCCCGCCCCGAGCCCAGGCCGCAGCCGCCGCCCGCGCCTCTGGGCCGCTCCCGGCCCACCACCCTCGCCGTCCCCGCGATCACCATCGAGGCGCCCGTCGTCGGCCTCGACGTCGACGCCTCCGGCCGCCTCGGCACCCCGCCCGTGGACAACCCCCGGGTCGTCGGCTGGTACGCGAACGGCGTCACCCCCGGCGAACGCGGCACCGCGGTCGTCGTCGGCCACCGCGACACCCGCACCGGTCCGGCGATCTTCCTCAACCTCAACTCGCTCAACCCCGGCAACACCGTCCGCGTCGCCCGCGCCGACGGCCGCGTCGCCGTCTTCACGGTCGACCGCGTCCGTACGTACGCCAAGTCGTCCTTCCCCGACTCCGAGGTCTACGGCGCCACCACCCGCCCCGAACTCCGTCTCCTCACCTGTGGCGGGACCTTCAGCCGGAAGGACGGCTACGAGGCGAACATCGTGGTGTTCGCGCATCTGACCGGGGTGGACCGGAAGATCTGAGAGGGAGAGGGGGCCGGGGGTACGGGACGGGGCGGCCGGCGGGGCCGTCCGCGCCCCGAGTACGGCGGTTCCGCCTCGAGCACCCCGCCCTCCCGCCGCCCGTGTCGCCGCGCGCTCCGGCTCTGCGAGCGCCTCGCCCGGCAGCCGTGCCGTCTCCTCCGGCGCCGGTGCCGTGCCGTCACTGCGGAATTACCGGCTCCGGCCCCCGGGCAAGGCGGAACCCGCCAGTTCGCGGGCGGTACGGCTGTCCGGCCGGGCCGTGGACAGGGCGCGGGGCGGAGGCGAGGATCGGTCCGTAGCAGGGAGAGCAGGCGGAGGGGCCTGGCGCCGGAAAACTAACAGCGCTAGTTTGGACGGTCGGTGTCAGCGGCAACGACCTGGCCGGCGCCGGCAGCACACCCCCGAGACCAGAGGAGACACCGCTGATGAAGGCCCACGACGGCATGTACATCGGTGGCGCGTGGCGGCCCGCCGCCTCCGCCGAGACGATCGCCGTGATCGATCCGGCCACCGAAGAGGTCGTCGCCCATGTCCCGGCCGGTAACGCCGAGGACGTCGACGCCGCCGTCCGCGCCGCCCGGGCCGCGCTGGCCGGCTGGGCCGCGACGGCGCCCGCCGAGCGGGCCGCCCGCCTCACCGCGCTGCGGGACGCGCTCGCCGCCCGTGCCGAGGAGATCGCGGCCACCGTCACCACCGAGCTCGGCGCGCCCCCGCAGCTCGCCGCCGCCGTGCACGCCGGGCTGCCGATCGCCGTCGCCGGTTCGTACGCCGAACTCGCCGCGAGCCACCCCTTCGAGGAGAAGGTCGGCAATTCGACGGTCTACTCCGAGCCGGTCGGCGTGGTCGCCGCGATCACGCCCTGGAACTACCCGCTGCACCAGATCGTCGCCAAGGTCGCCCCGGCGCTCGCCGCCGGCTGCACCGTCGTGCTCAAGCCGGCCGAGGACACCCCGCTGACCGCCCAGCTGTTCGCCGAGGCGGTGCACGAGGCCGGCCTCCCGGCCGGTGTCTTCAACCTGGTCACCGGCCTCGGCACGGTCGCGGGGCAGGCGCTCGCCGAGCACCCGGACGTGGACCTCGTCTCCTTCACCGGCTCCACGGCCGTCGGCAGGAAGATCGGCGCCCTCGCGGGCGGCGCGGTCAAGCGGGTCGCCCTGGAACTCGGCGGCAAGTCCGCCAACGTCATCCTGCCCAGCGCCGACCTCGGCAAGGCCGTCGCCGTCGGCGTCGCCAACGTCATGTCCAACTCGGGGCAGACCTGCAGCGCCTGGACCCGGATGCTGGTGCACACCGACCGGTACGAGGAGGCCGTCGCCCTCGCCGCGGCCGCCGTCGCCAAGTACGTGCCGGGCGAGCGCGTCGGCCCGCTCGTGAACGCCAAGCAGCGCGACCGGGTCCGCGGCTACATCGAGCAGGGCCTCGCCGAGGGCGCGCGGCTGGTCGCCGGCGGCCCCGAGGCCCCGCGCGAGACCGGCTACTACGTGGCCCCGACCGTCTTCGCCGACGTCACGCCCGGGATGACGATCGCCCAGGAGGAGATCTTCGGCCCGGTCGTCTCGATCATCCGGTACGAGGACGAGGCGGACGCCCTCGCCATCGCCAACGGCACCGTCTACGGGCTCGCCGGCGCGGTCTGGGGCGAGGAGGCGGAGGCCGTCGCCTTCGCCCGCCGCATGGAGACCGGCCAGGTCGACATCAACGGCGGCCGGTTCAACCCGCTGGCCCCGTTCGGTGGCTGGAAGCAGTCCGGCGTCGGCCGCGAACTCGGCGCGCACGGCCTGGCCGAGTACCTCCAGACCAAGTCCCTGCAGTTCTGAGCGCCGTACCGTCCCGGCCGCAGCCACCCGAAGGAGCCCCACGCGTGATCCGCGCCGCCGTCCTGCCCGCCGTCGGCTCTCCGCTGGAGATCACCGGCATCGAACTGCCCGAGCCCGGCCCCGGCCAGGTCCGGGTCCGCCTCGCCGCCGCCGGGGTCTGCCACTCCGACCTGTCGCTGTCCAACGGCACCATGCGGGTGCCCGTCCCCGCCGTCCTCGGCCACGAGGGCGCGGGCACGGTCGTCTCCGTCGGCGAGGGCGTCACCCACGTGGCACCCGGTGACGGCGTCGTCCTCAACTGGGCGCCGTCCTGCGGCGCCTGCCACCCCTGCTCGCTCGGCGAGGTGTGGCTGTGCGCCAACGCCCTCACCGGCTCCGCGAACGTCTACACCCGCACCGAGGACGGCACCGAGCTCCACCCGGGGCTCAACGTCGCCGCCTTCGCCGAGGAGACCGTCGTCGCCGCGAACTGCGTGCTGCCCGTGCCGGACGGCGTGCCGCTCACCGAGGCCGCGCTGCTCGGCTGCGCCGTGCTCACCGGCTGGGGCGCCGTCCACCACTCCGCCCGGGTCCGCGCGGGCGAGACCGTCGCCGTGTTCGGCGTCGGCGGCGTCGGCCTGGCGACCCTCCAGGCCGCCCGGATCGCCGGGGCGTCCACCATCGTCGCCGTCGACGTGTCGCCCGAGAAGGAGGCGCTGGCCCGGGCCGCCGGCGCCACCGAGTACGTCGTCGCCTCCGACACCACCGCCAAGGACATCCGGAAGCTGACCGGCGGCCACGGCGTCGACGTGGCCGTCGAGTGCGTCGGCCGCGCCGCCACCATCCGTACCGCCTGGGACGCCACCCGGCGCGGCGGCCGCACCACGGTCGTCGGCATCGGCGGCAAGGACCAGCAGGTCACCTTCAACGCCCTGGAGATCTTCCACTGGGGCCGCACCCTGTCCGGCTGCGTCTACGGCAACTCCAACCCGGCCGAGGACCTGCCCGTGCTCGCCGAGCACATCCGGGCCGGCCGCCTCGACCTCGGCGCCATGGTCACCGAACGCATCACCCTGGACGGCATCCCGGGCGCCTTCGAGAACATGCTGGCGGGCAGGGGCGGACGCGCGCTGGTCGTCTTCTAGCCCCGCACGGTCCCGGCCGACGGCACCACGGGGGCCTTCGGCCGGGACCGCGACACCGCCACACCCGCCAGGCACAGCGCGCCGCCGCCCAGCGTGAGCAGCCCCGGCAGCTCGCCGAGGAACAGCCAGGCCATCAGCACCACCAGGGCCGGCACGGCGTACGTCGTCGCGCCCATCCGCCCGGCGGTCGTCCGGGCCAGGGCGTAGGCCCAGGTGGTGAAGGCGAGCGCGGTCGGGAAGACACCGAGGTAGACCATGTTCAGGGTCGCCGACAGCGGGGCCCGGCCCACCTCCTCGACGAGCCGCCCGGCGAACGGCAGACAGGCCACCGCGCCGACCAGGCACCCGAAGGTCGTCACCTGCAGCGCGCTGCCGTGCGCGAGCGCCGGCTTCTGGGCGACGACCCCGCCCGCGTACGCCACCGCCGCGAGCAGACAGAGCACCACGCCGAGGACGGACGCGTGCCCGCCGCCCGACCCGCCCGACATCGACAGGCCCACCGCGACCGCGCCCGCGAAGGACACCCCCATGCCCGCGAGCAGCCGCGGCGGCAGTGCCTCGCCGAGCACCTTGGCGCCGAGCAGCGCGATCAGGATCGGGCCGATGTTCACGACCATCGCGGCCGTGCCCGCGTCGACCTCCTGCTCGCCCCAGTTGAGCACCACCATGTAGGCGCCGAACCAGAGCAGTCCGGAGATCACGATCCCGCGCCAGGCGGCGCGCGGCGGCAGTCCCTCCCGCCGTATGACGAGGACGACCGCGAGCACGAGCGCACCGGCGAGCAGTCGGCCCAGGGCGAGGGCGCCGGGGGAGTAGGCGGCGCCGGCGCTGCGGATGGCGACGAAGGCGGAGGACCACAGGACGACGGTGACACCGGCGGCGGCGAGCGCGAGACGGGAGGTTCGGTTCGGCATGGGACGACCGTAGGGCGCCGATCGTTCGGCGGTCACCGCAATATCGCGCGGGACGGCGCCCGGCCGGGCGCGGCTCACCTCAGCACCGCCGGAGCGATGCCGAGCGCGGCCTCCAGCGCCCGCTCTCCGGCCGCGGTCACCTTCACCGCCCGCTCGGAGCCGATCCGTACGCACCAGCCGGCGTCCATCGCGTGCCGGCAGAGCGCCGCGCCCGCGAGGCCCGCCAGGTGCGGCTTGCGCTCGGTCCAGTCCAGACAGCCGCGGGCGACCGGCCGCCGCCCCTTGCCGCCGGCGGCGGGCACGAGCGGGATGCCCAGGTCCGCGAACCAGGCCAGGCCGCCGTCGGTGAGCGCGAACCCGGTGTCCTGACGGAGCAGCCCGCGCTCGGTCATGGCCTCGGTGATGGCGATGCCCAGCCGGCCGGCGAGATGGTCGTAGCAGGTCCGTCCGCGCGCCATCGCCTGCCCGGCGCTCGCGGCCCGCAGGGTCCGCGGCGGCTCGGGCACGGCCGGCTCGGAGCGGGCGGCCAGGTCCTCGACGAGGTGTGCGATGCCGGGGTCGGCGAGGCGTACGTACCGGTGCCGGCCCTGCCGTTCCTCGGCGAGGACCCCGCCCGCGACCAGCTTGCCCAGGTGCTCGCTGGCGGTCGACGCGGCCACTCCGGCCTGCCGCGCCAGCTCCCCGGCCGTCCAGGCCCGGCCGTCGAGCAGGGCGAGCAGGAAGCCGGCGCGGGTCTCGTCGGCGAAGAGGGCGGCGAGGGCGGCGAGGTCTTTGGGTGCCATGTCCTCAGGATGCCGCGGTCACCCTTCGGCTACTGCCGAAGTGTCGGCGGACGGGTCGGCCGAAGTGTCGGTCGGGGCGTGCGTGCGCTGCCAGTTCCAGTTCCACAGCCCGGACCAGCGGTGGTCGTGCTCCAGCTCCGGGGTGTAGGGCCCGACCTGCTCGTACGCGGCCGCGGTACGCGGGTCGTCGCGCCGCATCAGACCGTACGCGGCGACGACCCGTACCCGCTGGTGCTCCTCGCCGGCCAGCGCGGCGAGCGCGTCGGCCACCTCCGGCGCCCGGTCGTCGGAGTCCGCCAGCCCCACCGCCGCTCCCCACCGCACCTCGTCGTCCTCGTCCCGGGCCAGGGCGAGCAGCGCCGCCCGGACGTCGGCGGACCCGTCGTGGGCCCGGCCGAGGACGCCGCACGCGGTACGGCGCACCTCCGCGGCCCCGTCCCGCGCCAGGACCAGGAGCGCGGCCCGGGCCCGGGGTTCCGCCGGATCCGCTTCCAGGCAGCCCGGCACGGCCGCGCGGACGTCCGGGCTCGGGTGGTCGGCGTACCGCAGCCCGGCCGCGGCCATCTCCGGGTGTTCGTGTTCGGACGCCCACGCGAGCAGCACGGCCGCGAGGACCTCGGGGTCGGTCTCCTCGGCCGCCCAGCCGGCGAGGAGTTCGCTCGTCTCCCGCTCGTACGAAGGCACGGTGCCGTCCTCGAACAGCGTCGTGCACCGAAGGACGTCCGCGGCGAACCGCCGGTGACCGGGGCCGGGATGGTGCCGCAGCGCCGCGACCGCCGACCAGGTCCGCCTGCTGCGCCGCCGGGTGAGCACATAGAGGGTGGCCCACCAGTCCACGTGATCCGGGTCCGGATGAGCCGCGCCCCGGTCGGCCAGCTCCTCCACCGGCGTCAGGATCCGCAGCGCCCATTCCAGCTCGCTCAGGATCGCCCCGTACCCGGCCCGCACCGTGCGTCCGTCCAGGGTGAGTTCGTCGACGTGCCCCCACTCGCCGTCCGGCACCCGGATCCGCTCCCCGGGCGCCGCCAGGGACAGCTCGTACCGGCTCCGCGCCGTGGCGAGCGCCCGGTCCGCGGCGGGCCCGCGCAGCCGCAGGCCCGGGTCGCGGCCCTTGACCGCGGAGAAGACCGCGTACGAGCCGCCCTCGATCGCCCGCAGCAGCGGTGTCGTGCCGTCCGGCAGCACCCGGTCCGGGTCGGCGCCCGCGCCGACCAGCGCGCCGGCGACCGGCGCGTCGTACGCCTCGACCGCCAGGCACAGCACCGGCAGCCCGTCCTCGGCCGGCGCGTTCGGATCGGCGCCCTTGTCGAGCAGACGCACCACGCCGTCCTCGTGGCCCGCCCGTACCGCCGCTACGAGCTCCGCTCCGAGCTCTGCTCCGAGCCCTGTCGTGTCCCCCACTCGTCCCGCACCCCCGTGTCGTACTGCGTCTGCAGACCGTCGAGCAGCGCCCGCAGCCCCGTCGTGAACGCCCCCTCGTCGACCTTCTCGCGCCGCTCCGCGAGCAGGTGGGCCTGCCCCAGGTGAGGGTAGTCGGCCGGGTCGTAGGCGGTCTCGTCGTCGACGAAGCCGCGGGCGAAGGAGCCGAGCGCGGAGCCGGTGACGAAGTAGCGCATGAGCGCGCCGATGTACGTGGCCTGGGCCGGCGGCCAGCCCGCGCGGACCATCGCGCCGAAGACGGCGTCGGCGACCTTCAGGCCGGCCGGGCGGCGGCCGGGGCCCTGGGCGAGCAGCGGGACCAGGTGCGGGTGGTCGGCGAG
The DNA here is from genome assembly GCF_053605265.1 of Streptomyces sp. NPDC003943. Lineage (NCBI taxonomy): Bacteria > Bacillati > Actinomycetota > Actinomycetes > Kitasatosporales > Streptomycetaceae > Streptomyces > Streptomyces sp. NPDC003943. Next base: position 44,380 of record NZ_JBSGIW010000023.1, read on the forward strand.
CGCGGCGCGGTAGGAGACCGCCCAGTCGTGCAGGGCCGTGCGCCAGTCCCGCGGGTCCTCCGGCGCGAACATCGACAGGTCGACCTTGGCGCTCACCGCGTCCGCGACGGCGTCCAGGATCTCGTCCTTGGTGCGGAAGTGGTTGTAGAGCGAGGGCCCGCTGACCCCGAGCTCGGCCGCGAGACGCCGGGTGGAGAGGGCGGCGAGCCCCTCGGCGTCCACGAGCGCGCCCGCCGTGTCGACGATCAGGTCACGGCTGAGGAGGGGCTTGCGCGGTCGGGCCATGGCGCACATAGTAGGCGTGGCCCATAAAACTAGCAGTGGTAATTAACGGGCGGACGGCGAGGCGGAGGGTGGCGCGATGAATCTGGAGCTCAGTGCGGAGCAGGAGGCGGTCCGGCGGCTCGCCGAGGACTTCGTCGCCCGCGAGATCACCCCGCACGTCGTCGAGTGGGACCGCGCCGAGAACGTCGACCGGTCCCTCGTGAAGAAGCTCGGCGCCGTCGGCTTCCTCGGCCTCACCATCCCGGAGGAGTACGGCGGCTCGGGCGGCGACCACCTCTCGTACTGCCTCGTCACCGAGGAGCTCGGCCGTGGCGACTCCTCGGTCCGCGGCATCGTGTCCGTCTCCCTCGGCCTGGTCACCAAGACCATCGCCGCCTGGGGCAGCGAGGAGCAGAAGCGGGAGTGGCTGCCCCGGCTCACCGCCGGCGACGCCCTCGGCTGCTTCGGCCTCACCGAGCCGGGCACCGGCTCCGACGCCGGAAACCTCACCACCCGGGCGGTCCACGACCCCGCCACCGGCACGTACGTCGTCAACGGCGGCAAGATGTTCATCACCAACGGCACCTGGGCCGACGTGGTGCTGCTCTTCGCCCGCACCAACGACACCCCCGGCCACAAGGGCGTCTCCGCCTTCCTCGTCCCCACCGACACCCCGGGCCTCACCCGTCGCACCATCCACGGCAAGCTCGGCCTGCGCGGCCAGGCCACCGCCGAACTGGTCCTCCAGGACGTCCGCGTCCCCGAGAGCGCCTTGCTCGGCCCCGAGGGCAAGGGCTTCGCCGTCGCCATGTCCGCGCTCGCCAAGGGCCGGATGTCGGTCGCCGCCGGCTGCGTCGGCATCGCCCAGGCCGCCCTGGACGCGGCGGTGCGCTATGCCGGGGAGCGCGAGCAGTTCGGCAAGCCCATCGCCTCGTACCAGCTGGTCCAGGAGCTGATCAGCGACATCGCGGTCGACGTGGACGCGGCCCGGCTGCTCACCTGGCGGGTCGCCGATCTGGTCGACCGCGGCGAGGAGTTCGCCACGGCCGCGTCCAAGGCCAAGCTGTACGCCTCCGAGGCCGCCGTCCGCGCGGCCAACAACGCCCTCCAGGTCTTCGGCGGCTATGGCTACATCGACGAGTACCCGGTCGGCAAGCTGCTGCGGGACGCCCGCGTGATGACCCTCTACGAGGGCACCAGCCAGATCCAGAAGCTCATCATCGGGCGGGCGCTGACGGGTGTGTCGGCGTTCTGAGTAGCCGGCGGTGCGCGGCTGAGTAGCCGGGCGGATGCGGCCCCGGCCGCATCCGCCCGATGCTGTCCGTCATGAGCGAATATCCGGTCAAGCCGCAGATGAAGCAGCAGAACACCGCCGCCTACTACATGCAGGCCGTCATCTCCTTCGGGCTCGCCCTGCTGGCCGTGACCGTGGGGATCTACAAGCTGGAGGCCAGCGCCTGGGTCCGTGCCTTCCTCGCCGTCGCGGTCCTCTACCTCACCACGTCCGCGTTCACGCTCTCCAAGGTCGTCCGCGACCGCCAGGAGCAGCTCTGAGCCGCCGAACCCTAAGCGCTTGCTCAGCTTCGTTGTATGGTGTTCGTCCTTGGACGGCCCGAGAAGGAGTGTGCGATGAGCGCGGCGGAGGAGACGCCCGGCGGCGAGCCGGAGATGCCCTGGGGCGAGGTCACGCCCGAGGCCGCCCGGCGCCTGCTGGTCGCGGCCGTCGAGGCGTTCGCCGAGCGCGGCTACCACGCCACCACGACCCGGGACATCGCCGGCCGCGCCGGGATGAGCCCGGCCGCGCTCTACATCCACTACAAGACCAAGGAAGAGCTGCTCCACCGGATCAGCCGGATCGGCCACGACAAGGCCCTGGAGATCCTGCGGGACGCCGCCGACGCCCCGGGCACCGCCGCCGAGCGGCTCGCCGACGCCGTACGGTCCTTCGTCCGCTGGCACGCCGAGCGGCACACCACCGCCCGGGTCGTGCAGTACGAGCTCGACGCCCTCGGCCCCGAGCACCGCGCAGAGATCGTGGCGCTGCGCCGCGAGTCGGACGCCACGGTGCGGCGGATCATCGACGAGGGCGTGGCGAGCGGGGAGTTCGACGTCCCGGACGTGGCCGGCACCACCGTCGCCGTGCTCTCGCTCTGCATCGACGTCTCGCGCTGGTTCAACACGCAGGGCCGGCGCACCGCCGACGAGGTCGGCGCGCTCTACGCCGACCTCGTGCTGCGGATGGTGGGCGCTCAGAAGTAGTAGCGGGAGACCGACTCCGCGACGCACACCGGCTTGTCGCCGCCCTCGCGCTCCACGGTCACCGTCGCCGTCACCTGCACCCCGCCGCCGGCCTCCGTCACCTCGGTGAGCACGGCGGTGGCGCGCAGCCGGGAGCCCACCGGCACCGGGGCGGGGAAACGGACCTTGTTGGTGCCGTAGTTGAGGCCCATCTTCATGCCCTCGACACGCATGATCTGCGGCACCAGGGTGGGCAGGAGCGACAGGGTCAGATAGCCGTGGGCGATGGTCTTCCCGAACGGGCCGCTCGCGGCGCGCTCCGGGTCGACGTGGATCCACTGGTGGTCGCCGGTGGCGTCGGCGAACTGGTCGATCCGCTTCTGTTCGATCTCCAGCCAGTCGCTGTGTCCCAGTTGCTCGCCGACCCCGGCGCGCAGTTCCTCGGCGGAGGTGAAGATCCTCGGCTCGGCCATGTTCCGCTCCCTCTCACGTGATGCCTCTAAGCGACTGCTTAGCATGTTGTGGGGACGGGTGCACTCCTGTCAACGGACAGGACGCCCTCTAGGCTCGGACGAGTGCACCGGATACCGGAGAAGATCCACGAACTCACCGTCGGCCAGCTGTCCGCGCGCAGCGGGGCCGCCGTCTCGGCACTGCACTTCTACGAGACCAAGGGGCTGATCAGCAGCCGCCGCACCAGCGGCAACCAGCGCCGCTACAGCCGCGACACGCTGCGCCGGGTCGCCTTCATCCGCGCCGCCCAGCGCGTCGGCATCCCGCTCGCCACCGTCCGCGACGCACTCGCCCGGCTGCCCGAGGAACGCACCCCGACCCGCGAGGACTGGGCGCGGCTCTCCGGGGCGTGGCGGGCCGAGCTGGACGAGCGGATCAGGCAGCTCGGCCGGCTGCGCGACCATCTGACCGACTGCATCGGCTGCGGCTGCCTCTCCCTGGAGAACTGCGTGCTCTCCAACCCCGACGACGTGTTCGGCGAACGGATGAAGGGCTCCAGGCTGCTGCCCGAACGGAACGAGACGTAGAGAGCGGGGGCCCGCCACCCCCGTGGGCGGGCCCCCGCTCGGTCCCTGCGGCCGGTCGGCCCGCGTCACTCGTACTCGGTGCCGCCCTTGCGGGTCAGGTACGCCGGGCTGACCGCCTTCGCGATCGCCCGCCCGCCGACGACCGGGCTGTACCGCTCGGTCACCGGACGGATCACGACCCCCTCGCGCAGATGCAGCTCACGCCCGGACACCGTCTCCCGGCCGCTCGCCAGCGTCAGGACCGTGTCCAGGTCGTACGGGCCGGTGTACAGGCGCGGTACGAGCGGCAGTTCGCCCGGCTCCAGGACCCCGGCCGGATCCAGCCAGCGCACCTGCCCGTCGATCTCGGCGGCCACGTCGAAGACCGCGTACCCGACCTGGCCCTCCGCCCGGGCGTTCGCCCCGTACGGCAGGTCCTGCACCCCGTCCCCGTACACCTCGCCGAAGAGGCCGACGCGCGTCGCGCCGAGCCGCTCGGCGAGCCGGGCGGCGACGGCGGGCAGACCGTGGTCGCGGACGGCACGCCAGTACAGGTTGCGCGGATCCTCCGTCAGGGCGAGGCCCTTGGCGCCGAAGCCCTTCGACGAGACGAGCGTCCTCCGCTCGTCGGCGAGGTACGTCACGAGGCAGGCCGTGCCGTGCAGCTTCTCGGTCAGGACGACCGGCTCGCCGGGCGCGAAGACGTCCGGGAAACGGTGCAGGTTCTCGATCTCCACCCACGGCAGCAGCTCGGGCGCCGCCGCCACGTCCCCGCTCATCGTCGGCGGGACCGGCGGCGCCCACTTGTCGATGCCGAGCAGCTCCGCGAAGTCCGTCCCGTCCTGCGCCGCCTGCTTCAGGTCCACTCCGTCGAGCGCCTGCGGCCGGCACACGAGCCCCTGCGACAACTCCCCGCGCAGCCGCACCGCCTTGACCCGGTCGCCCGCCTTCCCGGCCAGCCGCCCGGTCAGCCCCAGCTCGTCGACGAGCGCGGCGGGCAGCACCGCCTGTTCCGGGATGTAGATCGCCACGTCACCGGTCCGGTACCGGCCCTTCGCGACGACCGCCCGGTAGAGGCCGACCTGCGCGAGTTCGAGCGCGTCGGCGTTGGGGTGGTCGTGGACGGTCAGGGTCTCGGCGGTGACGCGCAGCGTCGACATCTTCAGTGCTCCGGATGCTCGGTGGGTTTCGGTGACGTGGTCATCGCCGCCCACTCTGCCGGGCGTGCCCGCCGCCCCGCGACCGGATTTCCCGGCCGCCCCAGCGGTGACTCCGCCCCGAACCCCGGGCCCGCCCTCCCCCGTTGAGACGGGCCGGCGGCGTCACGCCACCGAAGCGAGCCTCGGCGCGCCCTCACCCCGCGTCCGGGCCAGCGCCCGGGGCGTCAGCACCGCCCGCGGTATCAGCACCCCGCACTCCGCGCACACCGGCCCGAACCACGGCTCGTCCCGCAGCTCGGCCCGCCACTCGATCCGCTGCCCGGCACACACCGGACAGTCCTCGCCCGGTCCCCGCTTCAGCGCGGCCACGAGGCGCCCCACCACCTCCGGCAGCGGCGCCGACGGGTGGTGCCCGGGATCGTCGCACCGGGCCACCCCGTTGCCGCCCCAGATCCGCCGATGCCACTCGTCCAGCGCACCCGGCCTGCGCAGCCCCCCGTGTTTCTCCCGCCGGCGCCGCTCCGCGAACTCCCGCTCGTACGCGAGCCACACCGCCCGCGCCGCCTCCAGCTCCTCCAGCGCCGCCACCAGCCGTCCCGGATCCGCCTCCCGGTCCTCCGGTCCGAACCCGTGCCGCCGGCACAGGTGGTCCCAGGTCGCCCGGTGACCGTAGGGCGCGAACCGCTCCAGGCACTTGCGCAGCGAATAGCGTCTGAGCGCCGTGTCGCTGCCTGGATCGCGCACCTGTCTCGCGAGACTCCGGAACCCGGCCATCGGACGCCACCTCCGTCGCTTGTCCTTCGGCGATATGAGATGGACGAACGAGCCGCGCTTCGTGTTCCATCGAACCGCACTTGGCGCACGTCCGGCCGAATCGCCGCAGGTGGGCGCGGCGGGCGCAGACGGGCGCGAGGGGCGCGGACCGCCGGGGCCGCGCGCCCTCCGTCAGCCGAAGCGGCCCGCCCGCGCCACCACGGCCGCCAGTTGCTCGTGACAGATGTCGCTGTGCTCCGACACCACCTCCGCCGCGTCCACGCTCACGCAGCCCGAGCCGGGCAGGCCGTCGCGCAGGGCCGAGGCGAGCGTGCGGACCGAGGTGCCCGGGACGGCCTGGATGCCGTCGAGGCCGACGGCCTGCCAGCGGGGGTCGTCCTCGCCGAGGAGCGAGTCGTCGTCGCGGGAGACGCGGGAGGCGAGCGGATAGAAGACCCGCAGGGCGGTGTCGTGCCGGGAGTGGCAGGCGACCAGCGGGCCGTCGACGCGGGACTGCGCGCCCGGCAGGGAGCCCGGGTGGTCCGGGGAGTGCGGGAGACGGGCGGCGAAGGCGTAGTGGGAGAAGGCGCCCTGGAGGAGCGTCACCGACTTCACGGTCCGGGTGCCGGCGGGCAGCGCGGGCAGCGCGTGGGCGACGAGCCGGGCGCCGAAGCTGTGGCCGACCAGATGGACGCGCAACGCCGGTGCCAGGTGGGCGAGTTCGCCGAGCAGGGGGCCGAGGCCGCGCTCGCCGACGACGCCCGCGCGGTGCTTCATCGTGAAGTACGTGGTCTGCCGCAGCGCCTCCTTGGCGCCCTTCCACAGCCGCTTCAGCGGATCGCCGCCGAACAGCGGCTCCCCGCCGGCCGTGCCCGCCGCCTCGTCGAGGGCGTCCGCGAACATCGCGTACACCCGCCGCGGGTCCGAGGCCAGGAACCCCGGCAGCTCCGTCGCGCCCGCGTCCCCGGCCGCCCCGGCCAACTCCCGCAGCAGGGCCGCGAACTCCTGGAACGCCGCCTCGTCCGCCGGTTCCGTCTCCGCGAGCACCGCGAGCCGGGCCACCACCGGCGTCCGCTCCGGGACCGCGGCGGCCACCGCCGGGTAGTCGGGGACCGGCTCGTCGCTGAACATCATCGACGGCCATATCAGCCCCGCGTAGCCGAGCCGCGCCGCCGGCCCCGCGACCCGCGGGAACGGCGCGAAGAAGCGGTCGAAGAGCCCGGTCGCGACGGACGGCGAGTTGTTCCAGCCGTGCGTGAAGACCACCAGGTCCGTGCACCCCTGCCGACCGAGCGCCGCGAGTGCGGCCGCCTGGCCCGCCGGGCCGTCACCGTCCTTGTCGAAGACGATCTCGCGGTACGGCTCGACACTCGTCACCGTCATGGCCCGTCCCTCCGCCTGCGCCGGGAGATGCGGATGGATTCTTCCCGCGCGGAGGGACGGGCAGTCGTCGCACCGCGGCCTCAGTGCCGCAGGCGTGCCGGTGATATCTCCGGGAAGTGCACGACCGCGTCGAACGCCGTGCCGAGCCGCACGTCCGCCACTTCGCCGGGCCAGGGATACGTGGTGCCGATCGACCGCGTCGGCCGCGCCACCTCCAGCCACTTCCGCGCCGCCGGTGTCGCCGTGCGCAGGTCGAGCAGGAACGGCCGGCCCGCGAACCGGTCCGCGACCCGGTCCAGGACATGGGCGTTGCTGTCCGGGCCGAGCGGTCCGACGGTGAAGACGCGCACCGGCTCCCCGGCCACCCGCGAGTCGTGCGCGTTGAACGAGCCGCGCCCGAAGCTCGCGCCGATCGTCACGTAGTCCCTGCCGAGCGCGTCGCGCATGAAGGAGCCCTGGGTGCGCGGGTACTGGTCCGGTTCGGTCGTCTCGTAGCCGACGTGCCCGTTGTGCGCGGACAGCACCATCCGGTCGCCGGTCTGCCGCTGCCACCACACGGTGTTCTCGGCCATGATCCGGTCGCGGTAGAGCATCGCCCCGGCCAGCCCCTGCTCGGTGCCGAAGTCGTAGGCGTACTCCGTGCCGACCTGGGCGACGGCCCGGGCGTCCTGCACCGCCCAGGCGTACGCCTCGCGCGCCCCGCGGTCCTGGCCGGCCGGCTTCTGCCGTTCGAGCAGGGCCAGGGCCTCGTTCACGTCGGCCGCCCGCGTCGTGCGCTCGGCGAGCGGCGCGCCGATGTGCTCGCTGATCCACTTGCCGACGTCGTCGCCGCTCGGCCGTGAGGACGCGTACAGCTCACGGAAGCGGGGCAGCAGCTCCGGCCGGTTCCGGGCGACGTAGTCGGTGACCCGGTCGAAGAGGTTCGGGCCCGCGTAGCCGAGGTCGTTGCCCATGAAGCGGACCGGGTGCTCGGGGTGGCGTATGTTGTGCTGCCGCATCCAGGTGAACAGGTCGAGGTACTCGTCGGTGTTCCAGAAGGCGTACGACTCCTGGAACTCGTCCCGCATGATCTTGCGGATGTCGCCCTTGCCGTCCCGCACGTAGGCGTCGACGAGCAGGCCCGTGCTCCAGGGGGCCTCCAGGGCGAAGGTGGTGAACCCCCGGTTCTCCACCAGCTCCTCGAAGATCCGGTGCTTGGCGCGGAAGAACTCGCCGGAGCTGTGCGTGGCCTCGCCGACGCCGACCACCTTCGCCGAGCCGACGATCCGATCCAGGGCGCGGAGATCGGTCAGCGGCCGGGCGGTCGTCGCGAGTTCACGGGCCGGATCGGGGGCCGGGGCCGGGGCCGGGCCGTCGGCGGGCGCGGGCGTGCGGGCCACGGCGGTGGCCGGGGCCGGCAGGCCCACGCACAGCGCGGCCAGGAGCGCCGCGACGGGGCGGCGGCGACGTCGTAAGCGGATGTCCATGCTCCCAGCCTCGCCCCGGCGGCCGGGCGGGACCATCCGGGATCCACCCGACATCACCCGGGGGTCAGCCCCCCCGTACCCCTAGGGTTCGACCCGGATCCGCCGGCCGTCCCCGCACGCAGACCGGCGGAGGCTAGTGGTACAGCAGGTACTCCTTCCGCACCGCCCGGAACGCCGCCAGGTCCGCCTCCCACGCGCCCACGACCTCGTCCACGCCCGCGCCCGCGTCGATCATCGTGCGCACCCGCGCCGACCCCGTCAGCTTGTCGATCCAGTTGTCCGGCCGCCACGCGAATCCGCTCCACACCCGCCGCGCGGTGACGAGCAGCGCGATGCCCGTCCGCACCGGGTCGAAGACCTCGCGGTCGTGCACCATCAGCTGCACGCCGCCCACCGTCCTCCCCTGGAACTTCGAGAAGGTCGGCGCGAAGTACGCCTCGCGCAGCCGCACCCCGGGCAGGCCGAGCGCGTTCGCCGCCGCCGCCCACCGGCCGTCGATCCCCTCCGCGCCGAGCAGCTCGAACGGGCGGGTGGTGCCGCGCCCCTCGGAGAGGTTGGTGCCCTCGAAGAGGCAGCTGCCGGAGTAGACGAGCGCGGTGTCGGGCGTCGGCATGTTGGGGCTCGGCGGGACCCACGGCAGCCCGGTCGCGTCGAAGAAGTCGGCGCGCCGCCAGCCGGTCACCGGCACCGTCTGCAGCTCCACCGGCTTCGCGAGGAACTCCCCGTTGAAGAGCCGCGCCAGCTCCGCGACCGTCATCCCGTGCGCCTGCGCGATCGGCTCGCGGCCCACGAAGGTCGCGTACGCCCGGTCGAGCACCGGCCCGAGCGCGGCCCGCCCGGTGACCGGGTTCGGCCGGTCGAGGACCACGAAGCGCTTCCCGGCGAGCGCGGCCGCGGCCATGCAGTCGTACAGCGTCCAGATGTACGTGTAGAAGCGTGCGCCCACGTCCTGGATGTCGAAGACGACCGTGTCGACGCCGGAGGCCGTGAAGACGTCCGCGAGCGGCTGACCGCTCTTCAGATACGTGTCGTAGACGGGCAGTCCGGTGGCCGGGTCGTCGTAGCGCCCCTCCGAGCCGCCCGCCTGCGCGGTGCCCCGGAAGCCGTGCTCCGGGCCGAAGACGGCGACCAGGTCCACCCGCTCGTCGGCGTGCATCACGTCCACGAGGTGCCGCGCCTCGGCCGTGATGCCGGTCGGGTTGGTGACGACGCCGACGCGTTCGCCGGCGAGCAGCGCGTATCCGTCGGCGGCGAGCCGGTCGAAGCCGGTACGGACCCGGCGGCCGGGGTCGCCGTCGTGCGCCCGGCCCGGCGGCGCGTCGGCGGCCGCGGGAGCGGCCGAGGCGGCCACCAGCGCACCGCCCGCGGCCAGCAGCCCCCGTCTGGACAGGGGGGACAGGTTCGACAAACTCACGAGGAGACCTCCTTGATCGCCTTCCCTGGCATGGCCACGCACGCTAGCGCCGGACCGCGCCGCGCGGAACGAGGCGTACCGGACGAGGTCTTCCCCGGCTCCATACCGACCGGTTAGTCTGCCCGGACTCGGATCGTCGCAACGGAGAGTGGGTCCCGATGAGTACGGTGCAGGGCGCGGGAGTCGTCGTCACGGGCGCGGCGGGCGGCATCGGCGCCGCCCTCGCCCGCCGCTTCGCGGCCGAGGGCGCCCGGGTCGTCGTCAACGACCTGGACCCCGGCCGCACCAAGGCCGTCGCCGAGGAGATCGGCGCCGTCGCCGTCCCCGGAGACGCGTCCGCCGTCCTCGACGAGGCCCGGGAGGCGCTCGGCGGCAGCGTGGACGTCTGGTGCGCCAACGCCGGACTCGCCTCGCCCGGCGACGCCTTCGCCGACGAGGAGGTGTGGGCCGCCGCCTGGGACGTCAACGTCATGGCCCACGTCCGGGCGGCCCGCGCGCTGCTGCCCGACTGGCTGGAGCGCGGCAGCGGCCGCTTCGTCTCCACCGTCTCGGCCGCCGGACTGCTCACCATGGTCGGCGCCGCCCCGTACAGCGTCTCCAAGCACGGCGCCTACGCCTTCGCCGAATGGCTCTCGCTCACCTACCGCCACCGCGGCCTCAAGGTGCACGCCATCTGCCCGCAGGGCGTCCGCACCGACATGCTCACGGCCGCCGGATCGGCCGGCGAACTCGTCCTCGCGCCCACCGCCATCGAGCCCGGGGCCGTCGCCGACGCCCTCTTCGACGCCATGGCCGCCGACCGCTTCCTCGTCCTGCCGCACCCCGAGGTCGCCGACTACTACCGCGCCCGGGCCACCGACCCCGAGCGGTGGCTGGGCAACATGAACCACATCCAGCAGAAGTGGGAAGAAGGGACGCGCGCATGACCCGAGAGGGATCCGCCGGTACGGAGGACGGTACGGGAAGCGGCACGGGAGACGGCACGGGCTCGATCTACGCGGCCCAGCCGTGGCTCGGGCGGCTCACCGCCGCCCAGCGGGCGCCCATCGACCCGCCGCCGACCGTCCTGCACGCCTTCCGGGCCGCCGCCGCCCGCACCCCCGACCACCCGGCGCTCGCCTACTTCGACGCCCGGATCTCCTACCGGGAGGCCGACGCCCTGTCCGACTCGGTCGCCGGACACCTCGCCGCCCGCGGCGTCGAGCGCGGCGACCGGGTCGCGGTCATGCTGCAGAACAGCCCGCACTTCGTGCTCGCCCTGCTCGGCGCCTGGAAGGCGGGCGCCGTCGTCGTCCCGCTCAACCCCATGTACAAGTCGGCCGAGGTCGGCCACGCGCTGCGCGACTCCGGCGCCCGGGCCGTCATCTGCTCCGACCGCGCCTGGGCCGGGCACGTCCGCGCCACCGCCGCCGGGGCCGGCGTCCCGGTCGCGCTCACCGCCGACGAGCGCCAGCTCCAGACCCGCGACGACCCGCGCGTCCTCGGCTTCGAGCCCGTGCCCGGCGACGTCGACGACCTCCTCGCCGTAGCCCGCGCCGGACACCCCGCCCCCGCCGGCCGCGAGCCCGCCACCGACGACATCGCGCTGATCAGCTACACCTCCGGCACCAGCGGCACCCCCAAGGGCGCCCTCAACCTCCACCGCGGCATCGTCCACAACGCCGAACGCCAGCGCACCGGCCACCCCGTGCCGCCCGGCGCCTGCTACTTCGTGCTCGCCCCGCTCTTCCACATCACCGGACTCGTCTGCGAACTCGGCGCCTGCTTCGCCAACGGCGGCACCCTCGCCCTCGCCTACCGCTTCGAGCCCGGAGTCGTCCTCGACGCCTTCCTGGAGCACCGGCCCGCCTACACCGTCGGCCCCTCCACCGCCTACATGGCGCTCGCCGCCCACCCCGCCGCCACGCCCGACCACTTCGCCTCCTTCCTGGTGATGTCGTCCGGCGGCGCGCCCGTGCCGCCCGCGCTCGTCGAGAAGTTCCGCGCCGGCTTCGGCCCGTACCTGCACAACGGCTACGGCCTCACCGAGTGCACCGCGCCCTGCGCCTCCGTGCCGCCCGAGCACGAGGCACCCGTCGACCCCGTCTCCGGCACCCTCTCCGTCGGCGTGCCGGGCCCCGACACCGTCGTCCGGATCCTCGACGAAACCGGCGCCGAGGTCCCGTTCGGCACGCACGGCGAGATCGCCGTCCGCGGGCCGCAGGTCGTCCCCGGCTACTGGGGGCTGCCCGAGGCCACGGCCGCCGCCTTCCCCGACGGCGAGCTGCGCACCGGCGACATCGGCTTCATGGACGAGGACGGCTGGCTGTACGTCGTCGACCGCAAGAAGGACATGATCAACGCGTCGGGCTTCAAGGTCTGGCCGCGCGAGGTCGAGGACGTCCTCTACACCCATCCCGCCGTCCGCGAGGCCGCCGTCGTCGGCGTCCCCGACGCCTACCGCGGCGAGACCGTCCGGGCGTACGTGAGCCTGCGCCCCGGCGCCGAGGCCGACCCCGCCGAACTGTCCGCGTACTGCGAGCGCCGGCTCGCCGCGTACAAGTACCCGCGCGAGGTCGAGATCCTGCCGGAGCTCCCGAAGACGACAAGTGGGAAGATCCTCAGGCGGGAACTGCGTTCCCGGGAATGACCGAAAAGCATCAGCAGCACGAACGAAAGGCGGAACGGCATGGCCAGGACGACGGCCGGGAGCCCGCTGCCCGTCCCCCAGAGGCTCCTTGCCGCCGCCACCCGGCTCTTCGCCGAGCGGGGCTACGACCGGACCTCCGTCCAGGAGATCGTGGAGGCGGCGGGCGTCACCAAGGGCGCCCTCTACCACTACTTCGGCTCCAAGGAGGACCTGCTCCAGGAGGTCTACGCGCGCGTGCTGCGGCTCCAGCAGGAGCGGCTCGACGCCTTCGCGCAGGCCGACGCGCCGGTGGAGCGGCGGCTGCGGGACGCGGCCGCCGACGTGGTCGTCACCACCATCGAGAACCTCGACGACGCGGCGATCTTCTTCCGCTCCATGCACCACCTCAGCCCGGAGAAGAACAAGCAGGTACGGGCCGAGCGGCGGCGCTACCACGAGCGCTTCCGCGCCCTGATCGAGGAGGGGCAGCGGGCCGGCGTCTTCTCCGACGCCACCCCCGCCGACCTGGTGGTCGACTACCACTTCGGCTCGGTCCACCACCTGTCCACCTGGTACCGCCCCGACGGCCCGCTCACCCCGCAGGAGGTCGCCGACCACCTGGCCGACCTGCTGCTGCGCGCCCTGCGGCCGTAGCGCCTGCGCCTTCAGGGGCAGCGGGGGCTCGCCCGTACGGCGGAGGCGGAGGGGACCGCAGGGGGACGGCGGGGCTCGGGGCGGCGGCGAGGATCGACGTGTCGATCAGCCCCCGCCCCGAACGGAGCCCCGCCGTGTCCAAGAACCTCCTGCGCGCCGCCGCCGTCCTCGCCCTCGTCGCCGCGGTGGCCACCCCCGCCGCCGCGGCCCCCGCGCCGGAGCCGGCGCCCGCGGCCGTGACGGCGCCGGCCACCGGGTCGTCCGTGACCACCTCCGCCCTCAAGGGCTCGGCGCGGCTCGGCTACGAGGTGGGCACGGAGACGGTGCGGGTCAGCGTCGACGCCCACGCCACCTATGAGCGCGGCTCGGTCCCCACCCGCTCCTGGGGCACCTTCCGCATCTCGCACGTCATCGACGGCCGGGACTACTGGGGCGACTTCGAGGTCGACTGCCTCCGCACCGGCGGCCCCACCGCCACCGTGACCGGCCGTCTCGTCCGCACCAGCCCGGGCCACCCCTGGAACGAGGCATTCGACCCGCACACCCGCATGGGTCTCAGCTTCTTCGTCCCCGGCAACCACGCCAGCGGCCCGGCCCGGGTCGGCCTCGGCGCGCCGGCTCCCAAGGGGCAGCCGCTTCTCACGCCCTGCATGGCCCCGGCAGCGGACATGCCGGTCACCGAGGGTGGCTACACCCTCGGCGACCGGCACGCCTGACCCCGTACGGGGTGCCTACAGGTACTTCTTCAGCTCGCGGCGGGCCAGCGAGCGCTGGTGCACCTCGTCCGGCCCGTCCGCGAGCCGCAGCGTCCGTGCCGCCGCCCACAGTTCGGCGAGCGGCGTGTCCTGCGAGACGCCGCCGGCGCCGTGCAGCTGCACCGCCCGGTCGATGATGTCGACGACCGCGCGCGGGGTGGCGATCTTGATCGCCTGGATCTCGGTGTGGGCGCCCCGGTTGCCGACCGTGTCCATCAGCCAGGCCGTCTTGAGGACGAGCAGCCGCAATTGCTCGATCGTCACCCGGGCGTCCGCGATCCAGTTCTGCACGACGCCCTGCTGGGCGAGCGCCTTGCCGAAGGCGGTACGGGACACCGCGCGCCGGCACATCAGCTCCACGGCCCGCTCGGCCATGCCGATCAGCCGCATGCAGTGGTGGATGCGGCCCGGACCGAGGCGGGCCTGGGCGATGGCGAAGCCGCCGCCCTCCTCGCCGATCAGGTTGGCCGCCGGGACCCGGACGCCGTGGAAGAGCACCTCGGCGTGGCCGCCGTGGTAGTGGTCCTCGTAGCCGTACACCTTCATCGCGCGCCGCACCTCGACGCCGGGCGTGTCGCGCGGGACCAGGATCATCGACTGCTGGCGGCGCGGGTCGGGACCGTCCGGGTCGGTCTTGCCCATGACGATGAAGATCCGGCAGTCGGGGTGCAGGGCCCCGGAGATGTACCACTTGCGTCCGTCGACGACGTAGTCGTCGCCGTCCCGCCGGATCCGGGTCTCGATGTTCGTCGCGTCGGACGAGGCCACCTCGGGCTCGGTCATCGCGAACGCGGACCGGATCTCGCCGCTGAGCAGCGGCTCCAGCCACTGCTTCTTCTGCGCCTCGTCGGCGAACTGGGCGAGCAGCTCCATGTTCCCGGTGTCCGGGGCGGCGCAGTTGAGGGCGGTGGGGGCGAGCTGCGGGCTGCGGCCGGTGATCTCGGCGAGCGGCGCGTACTGGAGGTTGGTGAGCCCGGCCCCGTACTCCTCATCGGGGAGGAAGAGGTTCCACAGGCCCTGGCGGCGCGCCTCGGCCTTCAGCTCCTCGACGACCGGCGGCACGTCCCACGGCGAGGCGAGCGTGGCGCGCTGCTCCTCGGCGACGGCCTCGGCGGGGTAGACGTGCTCGTCCATGAAGGCGAGGAGTTTCGCCCGCAGCTCCTCGGTGCGGGCGTCGAACGCGAAGTCCATGACGGATTCAGCCCTTCTGCAGCGTGGTCAGGCCGTGCTCGATGAAGACGGGGACGAGCTCGCCGATGCGGTCGAAGCCGGCGCCGACGGTCTGGCCGAGGGTGTAGCGGTAGTGGATGCCCTCCAGGATCACGGCGAGCTTGAACCAGGCGAAGGCCGTGTACCAGGAGAGGGCGCTCGTGTCGCGGCCGGAGCGGGCGGCGTAGCGCTCGACCAGCTCGGCGACGGCCGGGTGGCCGGCCGCGCTCGCCGTCGTGGAGATGGGGGAGTCCGGCAGGTCGAGCGGCGTGCTGTACATGACGAGCAGGCCGAGGTCGGTGAGCGGGTCGCCGAGCGTCGACATCTCCCAGTCGAGCACGGCCCTGATCCGGTCGTCGGCGCCGATGAGGACGTTGTCGAGCCGGTAGTCGCCGTGGACGACGGTGGGCGCGGGGGAGGCGGGCAGCCCTCGGCCGAGGGCGGCGTGCAGCTCGTCGATGCCGGCCAGCTCGCGGCCCCGGGAGGCGGCGAGCTGCTTGCCCCAGCGGCGCAGCTGCCGGTCGAGGAAGCCCTCGGGCCGCCCGAAGTCGCCGAGCCCGACGGCGGCCGGATCCACGGCGTGCAGGTCGACCAGGGTGTCGACGAGGCCGAGGACGGCGGCACGGGTGCGCTCCGGGCCGAGCGGGGCGAGTTCGGCGGCGGAGCGGTACGGGGTGCCCTCGACGAAGTCCATGACGTAGAACGGCGCTCCGAGCACCGTCTCGTCCTCGCACAGCACGACCGTCTCCGGCACGGGCACGGCGGTGGCGTGCAGGGCGCTGATCACCCGGTGCTCGCGCTTCATGTCGTGCGCGGTGGCCAGCACGTGGCCGAGCGGCGGGCGCCGCACGACCCAGCGGCCGGTGCCGTCGGTCACGGCGTACGTGAGGTTCGAGCGGCCGCCCTCGATCAGCCGGGCCGTGAGGGGTCCGGCGACCAGGCCGGGCCGCTCGCGGTCGAGGAAGCGGCGCAGCTGCTCCGGGTCGAGACCGGGAACGGGGCCTGGGGGCGGTGCGGAGCTCATACGGGCGTACCTCCGGGGTCGGCGTCGCGCCCATCATGACCGACCAGTCGGTATGTCGTCCAGAGCGAGCCGCGGGAAGCCCCGGGTGACCACGTTCACCCGGAGCCCCTCGCCGGGTCAGGCGTGGCAGGCGACCGGCTTCCCGCCGTTCATCGCGGCCATGTCCATGAAGACGGTCATCGCGTCGAGCGGGTGCCCCTCCGGCAGGCCGTCCAGCTCCGCGTACGCGCGGTGCAGGTTGGCGACGAGCCGCTCGCTCTCCGGCAACGCCGCGAACTCGCCCAGGTCCGCCCGCCGGGCCGTCTCCAGCGGCGAGTTCCCCCTGGCCCGGCCGTCGGCCGCGAGTTCCCGGACGAACAGCAGATAGCGCTCGGTCGCGTCGTACGCGGAGGGATCGGTGATCCGGCCGTGCCCCGGCACCACCGTGCTCGCGTCCAGCGAGCGCAGCAGGTCGAGCGCCCGCAGCGAACCGGCCAGCGAGCCCATCGGCACGAACGGAGTGCCGCCGTTGAAGATCAGGTCGCCGGTGAACACGATGCCCTGCTCGGGGAGGTGGACGATCGAGTCGCCCACCGTGTGCGCCGTGCCCGGGTGGATCACCCGTACCTCGGTCTCCCCGACGTACAGCGTCAGCCGGTCCGAGTACGTGAGGTGCGGCGGCTCGATGTCGACGTGCCCCCAGTCGGTCTGCGGCCACAGCAGGTGCAGCTGCCGCCCGGCGGCCAGCTGCTCGGAGCGGCACAGCTCGTGCCCGATGATCCGGGCCTCCGGCAGGAACACCCCGTTGCCGTAGGTGTGGTCGCCGTGGTGGTGCGTGGTGACGATGGTGCGGGGCAGCGCGAAGCCCGCGTCGAGGACGGCCGCGCGCAGCAGCCGGGCCCGGCGCTCGGTGGCCGCGGTGTCGACGAGCAGCGTCTCGCCGTCGGGCCGCCCGTCGCCGACGAAGCCGGCGTTGTTGAGGCACCAGCCGCCGTCGGGCTGGACGAAGGCACGGACGTTCGGCGCGAGCGCGACCACATAGGGATCGGTGGCAGACAAAGGGTTCCCCCGGACGATGAGAGTCCAACCGGACAGCGGAAGAGTGCCAGTTGCCCCAGGTCAGAGGGAAGCCGGAACCGGACGGTCCGCCGATTCCCGGGCGCCTCGGCGGACCATGGCTCGGATGACCACGGCTCGGATGACCGCGGCTCAGAAGCCCACGGCTCGGAGCTCGGGGGACTGCGGCTCAGAGGGCCGCCGCTCGGAGCTCGGAAGACCGTGGCTCGGAGCGCCGCCGCTCAGAGCACCACCACCGCGAAGGCCGCGAAGGCGATCGCGCACGCCGCCGCGAGCAGCGCGCTCCGGTGCGACAACTGCCGCGGCCGGGCGGCGCCGAGCGTCTGGATCCGGCGGTGCGCCACCGTCAGGAAGCCGATCCAGACGAGCGCCGACAGACTCGCCGCGACGAGACCGGCCGCCGTGACGCCGTCGTGGATGGCCTGCTTGCCGGCGAGCACCGCGACCACCGTGGCCGACAGCGTCGTACGCCGCCACGCGAGCCGCGTCCGCTCCGGCTGGAGTCCCGGATCCCGGGCGTCCGCCCCGTCGGCCGAAGGCGTCGTCACCGCCCGGCCCAGCCGAAGACCACGACCACCACCATCGCGAGCGCGACCACCGCGACCGCGAGGCTCAGCACGGTCGGGAAGCGCGACACCGGCAGGTCCTCGCCGCGCCGCATGGCCCGCTCGCAGCGCACCCAGTGGTTCACGGCGCGCAGCGCGCACAGCACACCGGAACCGAGCAGCGCGAGCGCGAGCCCGACCCGTACCCCCCAGCGCAGGTCCGGCAGGAACTGGTCCACGGCGAAACCGCCGCCGATCAGGGCGAGCGCGGTCCGGATCCAGGCGAGGAAGGTGCGCTCGTTCGCCAGGGAGAAGCGGTAGTCGGGGGTCTCGCCCTCCTCCCGGAGGCGCCGCGGCGCGAACCACAGCCGCAGGCTCTGTACGAAGTCGCTCACCCGGGCACCCTACTTGCCGCGGTGCGCGAGCAGCCGCTCGTACGCGGCCAGGCCGTCCGGCACCCAGCGCCATTCGGGGAGCCGCCGCGCCAGCTCGGCCTCCGGCAGGAAGGCGTGCCACGCCACCTCCTCGGCCTGCGGGTGGACGGGCAGGTCGCAGCGCACCTCGTAGACGGCCGACCACCACTTGCCGGCCACGCCGCCGGAGTCGTACAGGAAACGGAACAGCGGCACCGGGCGCGGGAGTCCGGCCACGCCGAGCTCCTCCTCGGCCTCGCGCAGCGCTGCGTCGTCGTAGGACTCGCCCGCGCCGACGACCCCGCCCACGAACATGTCGTAGAGGGACGGGTAGACCAGCTTGGTCGGGGTGCGGCGGTGCACGAAGACCCGCCCCTGGCCGTCCCGGACGTGGATGAACGTGCAGCGGTGGATCAGGCCGCGCGCGTACACCTCGCCGCGCGGGGCCTGTCCGATCACCTTGTCGTTCTCGTCGACGACGTCGAGTACCTCATCGGCAGCGCTCATGCGCCCATGAAATCACCGAACGGGCACGGCCCTACTGCCCCATGACGTACTTGACCGTCGGGCCGGTCGTCCAGCCGCCGTCCACGGCGAGCTCCGCGCCCGTCACGTACGAGGCCGCGTCCGACAGCAGGAACACGACGGCGCCGCCGATCTCGTGCGCCTCGCCGACCCGGCCCATCGGGGTGTTGGGGTACCTGCCCTCGCCCTTCTCGATGCCGACGGAGGCGGTCATCGGGGTGTACGTCATGCCCGGGTGGACCGAGTTGACGCGGATCCGCGCGGTGCCGAGCTCGACCGCGCCGATCTTCGTCAGACCGCGCACGCCCCACTTGGAGGCGCCGTAGCCGGCGGTGAGCGCCAGGCCCATCAGGCCGGCGGCGGAGGAGATGTTGACGATGGAGCCGCCGCCGGCCTCCTTCATCGCCGGTATCGCGGCCTTCATGCCGATGAAGACACCGGTCAGGTTGATGTCGAGGACCCTGCGGAAGTGTTCGACGGACTCGCTCTCCAGGAAGGCTCCGGCGGAGATGCCGGCGTTGTTCACCAGGCCGTGCAGACCGCCGAACTCGGCGACCGCGTACGCGACGGCCGCCGCCCACTCCTCCTCCGAGGTGACGTCGTGGTGGAGGAAGCGGGCGCGCTCGCCGAGCTCGGCCGCGGTCGCCTTGCCGTCCTCGTCCAGTACGTCGGTGATCACGACGTGGGCGCCGGCGGCCACGGCCTGCCGGGCGGCCTCGGCGCCCAGGCCGCGGGCGCCGCCGGTGATGAGGACGGTCTTGCCGGTGAGGTCGTTCATGGATGGTCCCTTCGGACGTCGGGGGAGGGGGTGGGGACGCTCCGGGGCTGTGCGGCCCGGAGAAGCGCGGTGGTCGTCTCGACCAGGTCGGCGAGGAAGAGCGGCTCGTCGATGAGCGGCTCGGCGCCGTCGAGGTACTGCCGGGCCCGGTCCGCCATCGCCGCGCCCACGACGGTCAGGGCCAGGTCGAGGCGCTCCCGGAGCAGCGGCTCCGGCAGCCCGTCGGCGGCCAGCCGGTCGGCGGTCCGCTCGATCAGGCGCCAGTAGCAGGTGCCCGCGAGCGTGGGGTGCGGGGTGCGGGTGCGGACCCCGCTCTCGTGGCTGAGCTGTGCGGAGATCCGCAGACAGCGCCGGCCCCGGTCGGTGGCGAGCTCGCTCGCCTCGGCCGTGACGAGGGCCGCGATCAGCTCGTGGAGGTCGTCGCCCCGCTCGCCGCCGACGGCGTCGAGGAGTGGGGCGAGCACCTGTTCCGTACGGGCCTGACGGCCGGCCATCACCGCGTCGAGGAGTCCGGCGCGGGAGCCGAAGTGGTACTGCACGGCCGAGGGGTTGCCCTGGCCGGCACGGGCCACGATGTCGCGGAGCTGGGCGCCGTCGACGCCCTTCGTCGCGAAGATCTCCTCGGCCGCGCGGATCAGTTTGTCCCGGGTCTCGGGTCCTGACGTCCTTGCCATGCCAGCCATATTAATGCTCGACATTAGAAAACGGGAGAGGGTGGCGGACGCGGCCGAAGGGGCCGGACCGTTGACTCGATACATTTGTGTATCCAAGATGCGGTCCATGCCTCATGAGCCGTACGACGCCGATGTGATCGTCATCGGGGCCGGCCTCGCCGGTCTCGTCGCCACCGCCGAGCTGGCCGCCGCCGGCCGCTCCGTCCTCCTGCTCGACCAGGAACCCGAGCAGTCGATCGGCGGCCAGGCCCACTGGTCCTTCGGTGGCCTCTTCCTCGTCGACTCGCCCGAACAGCGCCGGATGCGGATCCGCGACAGCCACGCCCTGGCCCTCCAGGACTGGTTCGGCACCGCCGGCTTCGACCGCCCCGAGGACGACGCCTGGGCCCGGAAGTGGGCCGAGGCGTACGTCGACTTCGCGGCCGGCGAGAAGCGGGCCTGGCTGCACGGCCTCGGTGTGCGCTTCTTCCCGGTCGTCGGCTGGGCCGAGCGCGGCGGCTACGACGCCACCGGCCACGGCAACTCCGTACCGCGCTTCCACATCACCTGGGGCACCGGCCCCGGCCTCGTCGCCCCCTTCGAGCGCCAGGTGCGCGAGGGCGTCGCCGGCGGCCTGGTCCGCTTCGGCTTCCGCCACCGGGTCACCGGCCTCGGCACCACCGCCGGCGCCGTCGACACCGTCACCGGCGAGGTCCTGGCACCTTCGAGCGTCCCCCGAGGCACCGCCAGCAGCCGCGAGGTCACCGGCGCGTTCTCGTACCGCGCCCAGGCCGTGATCGTCACCTCCGGCGGCATCGGCGGCAACCACGAACTCGTCCGCAGTCAGTGGCCCGCCCGCCTCGGCACCCCGCCCGCCCGGATGCTCTCCGGGGTGCCCGCCCACGTCGACGGCCTGATGCTCGGCATCGCCGAGAACGCCGGCGCGCACCACGTCAACCGCGACCGCATGTGGCACTACACCGAGGGCATCGAGAACTGGAACCCCATCTGGGCCCGCCACGGCATCCGCATCCTGCCCGGCCCGTCGTCCCTCTGGCTCGACGCCACCGGCAGACGGCTGCCCGTCCCGCTCTTCCCCGGCTTCGACACCCTGGGCACCCTCGAACACATCATGCGGACCGGCCACGACCACACCTGGTTCGTGCTCGACCAGAAGATCATCGGCAAGGAGTTCGCCCTCTCCGGCTCCGAACAGAACCCCGACCTCACCGGCAAGTCCGTCCGCGACGTCCTCGGCCGCGCCCGCGCCGACGTCCCCGGCCCCGTGCGCGCCTTCATGGACAAGGGCGCCGACTTCGTCGTCGAGCGGGACCTCGCCGCCCTCGTCCGCGGCATGAACCGGATCACCGGCGAGGACCTGATCGACGAGGCCGCGCTGCGCCGCGAGATCACCGCCCGCGACCGCGAGATCGCCAACCCCTTCACCAAGGACCTCCAGGTCACGGCGATCCGCGGCGCCCGCCGCTACCTCGGCGACAAGCTGATCCGCACGGCCCCGCCGCACCGCATCCTCGACCCCGCCGCCGGCCCGCTGATCGCCGTCCGCCTCAGCATCCTGACCCGCAAGTCCCTGGGCGGTCTGCAGACCGACCTCTCGTCCCGCGTCCTGACGGCCGGTGGCGAGCCGCTGCCCGGGGTGTACGCGGCGGGCGAGGCGGCCGGCTTCGGCGGCGGGGGCGTGCACGGATACCGCTCGCTGGAGGGGACGTTCCTGGGCGGCTGCCTGTTCTCGGGCCGGGCGGCGGGCCGGGCGGCGGCTCGGGCGGTGGGGTAGCGAACCCGGCTGGGGCAAGATGGTGCGGTGACAAAACGCATGTGGTTCCTGGCAGTTGGCACCGTACTGGCCCTGGGCGGACTGGCGGTCTTCCTCGTCCTGCGGGGCCTGGACGAGGCCGACAAGTGGAGCAGCGTGCTCAGCCTGTTCTTCACGGTGGCGGGCTTCGCGCTGGCGGTGGCGGGCTTCTTCGCGGGAGGAGCCGCCGGGCAGTCGGCGGACGGGGCGGTGGCCGGCGGGTCGCTGCGCCAGATCCGCGGGGTGAAGGGGGACGTGGTCCTCACGGCCGGGGGCGGTGGCGGTGGTACGGCTCCGGCCGCACCGCCCACGCCCGCCGGGCCCGGTCCGGGCGGCGGGAGCCAGTCGGCCCGGGGCGCGCGAACCGGCGGGGACCTGACCCAGATCGACGGGGTGGACGGATCGGTGCGTTCGTGAGGGCTCTGTTCAGGCGCTGGGGCCGGGGCCAGAGCGTCGAGAGGACCACGGCCACCGGCAACATCACCCTGATCAGCCAGGTCCAGGGCTCCGTCACGATCACGGACGGGCCCCCGCCGCCGGTGCACGACCCGGCCGAGGCCCTGGCGCGCTACGCCGCCCGGGTCCGCCAGCGCTACGGGCGTCTCGACCTGGAGGTCCTCACCCCGCTGCACGAGCAGGAGGAGCACCCGGCCGTCCGGCTGCACGACGTCTTCGTGCCCCAGTCCGTACGGGCCGACCCGCCCCCGGCCGAACTGCCCCAGGAACTCCTGCGCCGCCTCATGGACCCCCAGGAGGCCCAGCTCCACGAACTCCCGCCCGGCGTCGACGGCGAGACCGTCCAGCGCATCCGCCGTGCCTACCAGGACCGGCCCCCGGTCCCCGTCCTCGACGTCCTCGGCAGCCCCGACCACGACCGCCTCGTCGTCCTCGGCCACCCGGGCGCGGGCAAGTCCACCCTGGCCCGCTACCTGGCCCTCGCGCTGACCGCACCGGAGCCGCAGCCGGGTCTGGAGCCGCTGCACGGCCGGCTGCCGCTGATCGTCGAACTGCGGGAGTACGCCCAGGCCGAGTGGCGGGAGCGCGGCTTCGAGGACTACCTGGAGCACCAGTACGCGACGGAGACCCTCGGCCTGCCCCGGGAACTCCTCCGTCCGCGCCTCGAAGGCGACCACGGAGGCGTCCTGGTCGTCTTCGACGGCCTCGACGAGCTCTTCGAGACCGGCGTCCGCGACACCGTCACCCGCCGCATCGCCGGCTTCGCCGCCCGCTACCCCCGGGCTCGCCTCGTCGTCACCTCTCGCAGCCTCGGCTACCAGCGTGCCGTCCTCGACGGCGCGGGCTTCGCCGACTTCATGCTGCAGGACCTCGACCGCGACCAGATCGGCGCCTTCACCGAGCGCTGGTTCGCCCTGGCCTGTCCGGAAGACGCCGGGCAGGCGCGCAAACTCACCGAGCGCGTGCTCACCGCCGTCGACGGCTCCGCCTCCGTCCGCGAACTCGCCGGCAACCCCCTCATCCTCACCATCCTCGCCATCATCGGCCGCCGCCGCGAACTCCCGCGCGACCGCCGGGCGGTGTACGAGCACGCGGTCGCCGTCCTCGTCGAACACTGGGACCCCAGCCGGTACCTGAAGGACCGCCGCGTCGAGGAACACCTCCCGTACCTCGGCCCCGAGGACAAGCTCGAACTGCTTCGGCTGATCGCGCGCCGGATGCAGGAGGGGCAGGGCGGCATCGCGGGCAACCACATCGCGGGCCCGGACCTCATCCGGAGCTTCGAGACGTATCTGAAGGAGCGGTACGAACTCCCCACGGACCGGGCGACGGCCGCGGCCCGCATCATGCTGGACCAGTTCCGCGGCCGGAACTTCGTCCTCAGCCGGTTCGGCGGCGAGATCTACGGCTTCGTGCACCGGACGTTCCTGGAGTACCTGACGGCGGTGGACATCGCGCACCGCTTCAACCACGAGCGGGCGATCTCGGAGGAGGAACTGCGGGAGCTGTTCGCCACGAAGGTCGACGACGCGGCGTGGCACGAGACGTTGCTGCTGCTGGTGGGGCTGCTTGACGAGCGGTTCGTGGCGGGCGTGATCGAGCGGTTGCTGGCGCCGCGGGTGCCGGCGCGGCCGCTGGCGGAGGAGGACGACAGGGCGGCGGCGGGCCTGCCCTTCGCCGCCCGCTGCCTGGCCGAGGTGCGCAGGCCGGGACTGCTCACCGCCCAGGCGGACCTGATCGTACGGCGGCTGATCCGCCTCCTGGAGCTCTGCCGGGAGTACGACGAGGGCTACGACGCGGACAGCCCCGGCCTCCAGGACGTCGCGCTGGCCCTCGCCGGGCTGGGCGAACACGCGGGCGCCCGGCGGCACTACCTGGAGTGGCACGACGAGTGGTGCCGGGGCAACGAAGCCCTGGGGCGCCGCGCCGTCCACCGGGGCGTCGGCATGGAGGCCGCCGAGATCCGCCTCCATCTGCTCCGCGCCGGCCCCGAGCCATGGGCCGAGGCCGTCCGCCGGGAGGCCCTGCACAACCCGGACCCGAGCACACGCGTGGTGGCCGCCCTCAGGGCGGTCGACACCGGCCTGCCGGAAGCGTGGGAGCTGATGCGCCAGGTCGTGGCCCGTGACCCGCACCCCGCCGTCCGGGAAACGATGGCGGAGCAGCTCGGCTACGAACCCGAACCGGGAGCGGAGACCGTGCCCTTCCTGCTCGACCGGCTCCGGGACGAAACGGACCACAAGGTCCGGGACGGGCTTGTCGCCGCCCTCACGCGGGCGGCGCTGGAGGCGCCGGAGGCGCACACGTGGCTGCTGAGCACGCTGCGGGACGGCGATGCGGAGACACGACTCGGTGCCGTCCGGGGAATCACCCTGAACCAGATGACCGACCGGGACATCCACTCGCTCCTGGTCCGGGCCGCCGGGAACGGCACCCCGGACGTGCGCGTGAGCGCCCTGGGAGCGGTGTCGCTCTTTCCCGGCGCGGACGAGGGCCGGGAGCTGCTCGACCTCGCGCTCTCGCAGGCCGAGCACGCCGAACAGGCGAGCGTGCGCCTGGCGGCCCTGGCGGCACTGGCCCGCCTCTCCGACCGGCATCCCGAGCTGCGCCGGGTCGTTCTGGAGCGGGCGCGGCACGACCCCGACCCGCAGGTCAGGAGCGGGATCGTGGAGGTCGTCGGCCGGGAGCGGGTGTGCCGGGACGAGGCACCGGAGCTGTTCCTCGATCTGGCGCTCGGCGACGCCGACCCGGAGGTCAGGGCGGAGACACTGCGGGCCTGGCGCTTCGCCCCCTTGCACGACGACGACGCGATCACCGCCGTCGTGGCGCTGGCCCGGGCGGGCGGGACACCCGCGATCCGGACGGCCTCCGTCGAACTGCTGCTCCGGTTCGACGACCCGGAGGTGACCGACCTCGTCGAGCGGCTCGCGGTGGCCGACGGGAGCCCCGAGGCCCGGGCCGCCCTGCTCGCCTCGTTCCTCGGCCGGGCCGGGCGCGAGCACGGCACCCGCCTCCTCCACGACCGGGCCCTGCGCGATCCGGGCCCCGTCGTCCGCGCCGCCGCCCTGGACCTGCTCCGCGAGCGACGCCGCGCCCTCGCCACCCTCGTCCTCGCCCACGACCGGGCGGAGAACGACGAGGACCCGGACGTGCGTGTCACCGCACTCCGGGTCCTCGCCGACGCGGGCCGCGACGATCCGCGGACCCTCGACCTGCTCCGTACCGCCACCGACCGGGACGTCTCGGCCGACGTCCGGGCCCTGGCCGGGCGGCTCCTCACGATTCTCGAACGGGGGAGCCGCACGGGCAGGTAGTTGTCGAGGCCGGTGCTACACCACCAGCGACAGCAGCAGCACGAAGCCGATGCCGACCACCGAGATGATCGTCTCCATCACCGACCAGGTCTTGACCGTCTGGCCGACGCTCAGGCCGAAGTACTCCTTCACCAGCCAGAAGCCGGCGTCGTTCACGTGGCTGAAGAAGAGCGAGCCGGCGCCGATCGCCAGGACCAGCAGCGACACCTCACCCGTCGACATGCCCGCCGCGAGCGGGGCCACCAGGCCCGCCGCCGAGATCGTCGCCACCGTCGCCGAGCCCGTCGCCAGCCGGATCGCGACGGCGATCAGCCAGGCGAGGAGCAGCGCCGGGATGGACCAGCTCTTCGAGATGTCCAGGATCATCTGGCCGACGCCGATGTCGATCAGCGTCTGCTTGAAGCCGCCGCCCGCGCCGACGATCAGCAGGATGCCGGCGATCGGGGCGAGGGACTTCTCGACGGTGGAGGACAGCCGCTCCTTGGAGAAGCCGGCCGCCCGCCCCAGGGTGAACATCGCGACTATGACGGCGGCGAGCAGCGCGATCAGCGGGGAGCCGATGACGTCGGTGACCTTCTGCACGCCGTTGTCCGGGTTGTCGACGACGATGTCGACGAGGGCCTTGACCAGCATGAGGACGACGGGCAGCAGCACGGTCGCGACGGTGATGCCGAAGCCGGGGCGCTTCTCCAGCTCCTCGGACGGACGGGCGGCCCCACCAGAGTTCTGCAGCATCTTCTCGGGGGCGGGGACGTCCACCCAGCGGGCTGCGACCCGCGAGAAGAGCGGACCGGCGATGATCACGGTCGGGACCGCGACGACCAGGCCGAGCGCGAGCGTGATGCCCAGGTTGGCGCCGACGGCGTCGATCGCGACGAGCGGGCCGGGGTGCGGCGGGATGAGGCCGTGCATCACGGAGAGGCCGGCGAGGGCCGGGATGCCGATGCGCATCAGGGAGTAGTTGCCGCGCTTGGCGACGAGCAGCACCACCGGGATCAGCAGCACGATGCCGACCTCGAAGAAGAGCGGCAGGCCGATCACGGAGGCGATGAGGACCATCGCCCACGGCATGCTCCGGCCGGACGCCTTGGCGAGGATCGTGTCGACGATCTGGTCGGCGCCGCCCGAGTCGGCGAGCAGCTTGCCGAGGATCGCGCCCAGGGCGATGAGCACGCCCACGCCGGCCACGGTGTTGCCGAGCCCGGTGCTGAACGACTTGATGGTGTCCGCGAGCGGGGCGCCCGCGAACGCGCCGAGCGCCAGCGAGCCGATGGTCAGGGCGAGGAAGGCGTGCAGCTTGAACTTGGTGATGAGCAGGACGATGACGGCGATGCCGGCGAGCACGGCGATGCCGAGCTGGGCATGGCCGGCCGAGGTGATCGGTTCGGCGGCGTCCGCTGCCAGCATCTCGACGCTGAGACTGGTCACGGGGGGTCCCTAGGGGGTGAGGGGGACGGGGGACAAGGGGGTGCGGGATCAGACGGTGGTGAGCCGGCGCAGCGCGGCGACGGCCCGGGCGGTGATCTCTTCGGGGGTGCCGGCGACGTCGACGGCGACGCCGGCCTCGTCCGCCTGCAGCGGCTGCAGCGTGGCGAACTGGGAGTCGAGGAGCGCGGTCGGCATGAAGTGGCCCTTGCGGGCCGCCATCCGCTGCTCGATGAGCTCCCGGTCACCGGTCAGGTGGAGGAAGACCACGCCCGGGGCGGCCGCACGCAGCCGGTCCCGGTAGCTCCGCTTCAGCGCGGAGCTGGACACCACCCCGCCGAGCCCGGCCCGGCTGTGCGCCCACTCCCCGATGGCGTCGAGCCAGGGCTCCCGGTCCGTGTCGTCGAGCGGGATGCCGGCGGACATCTTGGCCACGTTGGCCGGCGGGTGGAAGTCGTCGCCCTCCGCGTACGGGAGGCCGAGCGCCTCCGCCACCAGCGGGCCGATCGTGGTCTTGCCGGTCCCGGCGACGCCCATCACGACGAGGACGGGGTGGGGGGTGGTGCTCATGGGGGGTGCCTCGCTGTCTTCTTCGACATCGATTCGTCGATCCGTCGCGCTCATGAAACCCATTTGGTACGACGTATTCAAGGCTCTGTGACAAAAAAGTCGTACTTAATGTTCCCCGCGTGATCATCCAAGTGCGGACGCATAGGCTTGCGGACATGACGACACCGGCCGCTCAGGGGCTCCATCCGCACGTGCTGACCTCCCTGGGCCTGGCCATCACCGCGGGGGAGTTCCCGCCCGGCACCGTGCTCCGCTCCGACGAGCTCGCCGAGCGCTTCGACGTGTCACGGACCGTGGTGCGCGAGGTCGTGCGGGTCCTGGAGTCCATGCACCTGGTCGAGTCCCGGCGCCGGGTCGGCGTGATCGTGCTGCCGACCGAGCGGTGGAACGTGTACGACCCCCAGGTCATCCGCTGGCGGCTGGCCGGCGCCGACCGCCCGCGTCAGCTGCGCTCGCTCACCGTCCTGCGTTCCGCGATCGAGCCCGTCGCCGCCGGTCTCGCCGCGCTGAACGCCGACCCCGAGCAGTGCCGCGAACTCACCGAGCAGGCCCTCGGCATGGTCGCCACCTCGCGCGGCCGGCGCCTGGAGGCGTACCTCGTGCACGACATCGCCTTCCACCGGGTCATCCTCAACGCCTCGGGCAACGAGATGTTCGCCCGGCTCGGCGACGTGGTCGCCGAGGTGCTCACCGGCCGCACCCGGCACCAGGTGATGTTCGAGGACCCGGACCCGGCCGCCGTCACGCTGCACGTCCAGGTCGCCGAGGCCGTACGGGAGAAGGACGCGGCCCGCGCCGAGGAGCTGACCCGCCAGATCGCGGTCGGCGCGCTCAAGGAGCTGGACGTCCTCGCGCCGTGACATACGGCGTACACGCGCGATATACCGCTGCGTAACCTCTGAAGTAGCTCAAATACGGGCGTTCAGTGATATCCGTCACAGTCAGCAACCGCCCGTAGCCGTGAGGATGTGCGCTGGCCGTGCCGGACCCCCCACAAGGGACGCGCGAGGGCACGGCCGGGTACCGCACAGACCCTCCCCCCTCACGAAGGCGAACAACTCCATGAGTGACCGCATCACTGCGGCCGACCCGCTGTCCGCCACCCCGGCGGCCGGCGCGGCGGCTCCCTCGACGTCCTCCCACGTCGACGCCGGCGACGCCGGATACCGCAAGGACCTCAAGTCCCGGCACATCAACATGATCGCCATCGGCGGCGCCATCGGCACCGGTCTCTTCCTGGGCGCCGGCGGCCGCATGCACAGCGCCGGACCGTCGCTCTTCATCGCGTACGCGGTCTGCGGTCTGTTCGCCTTCTTCGTCGTCCGGGCCCTGGGCGAGCTCGTGCTCTACCGCCCCTCCTCCGGCGCCTTCGTCTCGTACGCCCGTGAGTTCATGGGCGAGAAGGGCGCCTACACGGCCGGCTGGCTGTACTTCCTCAACTGGTCGACCACCGCCGTCGCCGACATCACGGCGGCCGCCACCTACGCCCACTTCTGGTCGATGTTCAGCAGCATCCCGCAGTGGGTGCTCGCGCTGATCGCCCTCGCCATCGTGCTCACCGCCAACCTCATCTCGGTGAAGTACTTCGGCGAGATGGAGTTCTGGTTCGCGATCGTCAAGGTCGCCGCGCTCGTCGCCTTCATGATCGTCGGCATCGTCCTGGTCGTGACCTCGCACGACGTCGGCGGCCACACCCCGGGCCTGCACAACATCACCGAGAACGGCGGCATCTTCCCCAACGGCGTCATGCCGATGCTGCTCCTGATCCAGGGCGTCGTCTTCGCCTACGCCTCCGTCGAGCTGTGCGGCGTCGCCGCCGGTGAGACCGAGAACCCCGAGAAGATCATGCCGAAGGCGATCAACTCGATCATGTGGCGCGTCGGCCTGTTCTACGTCGGCTCGGTCGTGCTGCTCGCGCTGATCCTCCCGTACACCGCGTACACCGGCGACCAGAGCCCCTTCGTCACCGTCTTCGACAAGCTCGGCATCCCCGGCGCCGCCGGCGTGATGAACCTCGTCGTCCTCACCGCCGCGCTCTCCAGCCTGAACTCGGGCCTCTACTCCACCGGCCGCATCCTGCGCTCGATGTCGCTGAGCGGCTCCGCGCCCAAGTTCACCGGCGTGATGAACAAGGGCGGCGTCCCGTACGGCGGCATCCTGCTCACCGCGGGCTTCGGCGTCGCCGGTGTCGTCCTCAACTTCGTGATGCCGGGCGAGGCGTTCGAGCTCGTCCTCAACTTCGCCTCCATCGGCATCATCGGCACCTGGGCGATGATCATGATCTGCTCGCTGCTCTTCGTGCGCCGCGCCAACGAGGGCAAGCTCGTCCGCCCCACCTACCAGCTGCCCTGGGCCCCGTACACGCAGATCGTGACCCTGGTCTTCCTCGGCGCGGTCCTGGTCCTGATGTGGATGGACGGCGGCGTCGGCCGCACCACGGTCAACTGCCTGCCGCTCATCGCCGCGGCCCTGGTCGGCGGCTGGTACCTGGTCCGCGGCCGGGTCCGCGCCACCGCGGCCGCCAGCCAGGACTGACCCTCCGGCCGGCCCCGGCCCCCACGGCTTCCCCCCACGGGAAGAACGAGGCCCCCGCGAGCGACGCGCTCGCGGGGGCCTCACCTCTTGTCCTACGGGGCGGGGTCAGCGACCGCCGTGCCCGTGACCGTCGCCGTGGCCCGGACCCTGACCGCCACCGTGGCCGCCGTCATGACCGCCCGCGTGCCCGTGGCCCAGCGGCAGCACCTCCGGCGGCATCACGACGAACGGCCGCATCATGCCCATGTCCTCGTGCTCGAGGAGGTGGCAGTGGTACATGAACCGGCCGTACGACCCGTCGAACCGGCCCATCACCCGCACCAGCTGCCCGCCCGGCACCCGGAACACGTCCTTCCAGCCCTGCTCGTTCGGCGGCACCGGCACCGGCTGCTCCGTGTCGCAGCGCACCGGCGCCAGCGTCCCGCCGACCGTCGCGTCGAAGCCGTCCGCCACGTACGCCTCCCGCGCCATCACCTGGAAGTCCGCCAGATGGATGTGCATCGGGTGCAGCACCGGAGCCGGCCCCAGGTTGAGGAACGACCACTGCTCGTACGAGCCCTCGCCGATGGTGAAGCCGAGCCCGTCGTTGAACGTCCGGGCGGTCCGCCGGTACATGCGCACCTTGCCGTCCGCC
The DNA here is from genome assembly GCF_053605265.1 of Streptomyces sp. NPDC003943. Lineage (NCBI taxonomy): Bacteria > Bacillati > Actinomycetota > Actinomycetes > Kitasatosporales > Streptomycetaceae > Streptomyces > Streptomyces sp. NPDC003943. The sequence continues at coordinate 75,044 of NZ_JBSGIW010000023.1, forward strand.
GCCTGGACCTGGATCACCCCGTTCGTCGGCACCCGCACCGCGGGCTGCTCGTGCTCCGGGACCTCCTCCATCTCCCAGATCTCCGGGTGCCCGCCGCCCCCGACCGTGGTCGGCGGCGTCAGCACCACGAGCCGGTGCCCGTGCTCGATCCTCGCGTGGTCGTAGCGCCGGAAGGACCCGGAGAGCAGCGCCGGCAGCTCGAAGCCGTCGGGCTCCGCGCACGCGCCCACCCGGAACTCCATGACCTGCGGATACGGCACGTTCAGCGCCGCGTCCGCGACGCCCGGCTCCCGGCCCGGAGCCTTGTTCACCAGACGCAGGGTGCGCCCCGCGAGCCCCCGGAAGTCGATCAGCAGGTCGAAGCGCTCGGCCGGCGAGATCGTCAGCGTCGCGACGTCGCCCGCCCCCTGCGGCCCCTCCGCGAAGTCGAACGTGGCCGGGCGCGGCAGCAGACCGCCGTCGCTGCCGATCTGGTGCACCACGCCGGACACCGGCCGGTCGTCCTCGTCGACGAGCACCAGGTCGTACGTCCGGGCGTTGGACGCGTTCACCAGACGGAAGCGGTACCAGCCGTCCTGGACCTCCAGGTACGGCCAGATCGTGCCGTTGACCGTCGTGTACGGGCCGAAGAACGGCAGCGCCACCGGCTTGCCGGTCTCCGGGTGGGCCGCCACCAGCCGGGTCGTCTTGTGCAGCAGCCGTCCGTTGAGCTGCCCGTCCTCGTCGGTGTCCAGGTTCCGGTCCGCCAGGATCAGCGGCAGCTCCCGTTCCCCGGACGGCAGACCGAGCGCGTCCTCCTCCTCGTCACGGACGAGATAGGTGCCGACCAGACCCGCGTAGACGTTCCAGCGGGTGATGTTCATGGCGTGGTCGTGGTACCACCACTGCACCGCCTGGTGCTCGTTCGGGTACTCGGACAGCTGCGCGTCGCCGAAGCCGACCCCGTTGTCGGTCCAGCCGTCGTTGCCGCCGCCGGTCTGCGCCCCGTGCAGATGCGTCACCGTCCAGGCCGGCAGCGCCGCCACCTCGCGGATCGGCTCCGCGCCCTCCCGGCCCGGCCGGTTGTGCGGATCGGGCTGCCCGTCGGTGCGCGGCACCTCGACCGCGGTGACCGGGTACTCGCTGCCCTTCGGGATCCGGTTGGTCCACGCCACCCGGATCCGCTGCCCCCGCCGCACCTCGATCGTCGGCCCGGGCACGCTGCCCTCGTACCCCCACATCAGCGTCGGCGGCAGCTGACGGTGCATCCGCACCCAGGTCGGCCGCAGCGCGATCCCGACCTCCTCGCCGTCCCCCGGACGGAGCACCGGCGGCACGCGTAACGCGTCCGCGTACGGCTCGAGTTCACTGGTCATGTGTTCCCCCTGAGGCTGTGTCATGCCTGTACATGCCTGTACCGGGAGAGACATCGAACGCAGCGGCACGGGTTCCGGTCTGCGCGTAACCTGGCCGTAATCGTCACATCCGTAACGCGGGTTGCCGTTTCGTCGGAAGGAAGCCACGATGGCGCAGCAGGTCCAGGGGGTCGTCGCCCCCGGCAGGAACGAGCCGGTCCGGGTCGAGACGATCGTGATCCCCGATCCGGGACCTGGCGAGGCCGTGGTGAAGATCCAGGCGTGCGGGGTCTGCCACACCGACCTCCACTACAAGCAGGGCGGGATCAACGACGACTTCCCCTTCCTGCTCGGCCACGAGGCCGCCGGCATCGTCGAGTCGGTCGGCGCGGGCGTCACCGACGTCGCCCCCGGCGACTTCGTGATCCTCAACTGGCGTGCGGTGTGCGGCCAGTGCCGGGCCTGTCTGCGCGGGCGTCCCCAGTACTGCTTCGACACCCACAACGCCAAGCAGAGGATGACCCTGCTCGACGGCACGGAGCTGTCGCCGGCCCTCGGCATCGGCGCCTTCGCCGAGAAGACCCTCGTCCACGCCGGCCAGTGCACCAAGGTCGACCCCGCCGTCGCCCCCGAGGTCGCGGGCCTCCTCGGCTGCGGCGTGATGGCCGGCATCGGCGCCGCCATCAACACCGGCGGCGTCGGCCGCGGCGACACCGTCGCCGTCATCGGCTGCGGCGGCGTCGGCGACGCGGCCGTCGTCGGCTCCCGCCTCGCCGGAGCCGCCCGGATCATCGCCGTCGACATCGACGACCGGAAGCTGGCCAAGGCGAAGGAGATGGGCGCCACCCACACCGTCAACTCCCGCACCACCGACCCGGTCGAGGCCATCCGCGAACTCACCGGCGGCTTCGGCGCCGACGTCGTCATCGAGGCCGTCGGCCGCCCCGAGACCTACCGCCAGGCGTTCTACGCCCGCGACCTCGCCGGCACCGTCGTCCTCGTCGGCGTCCCCACCCCCGAGATGAAGCTCGAACTCCCGCTCCTCGACGTCTTCGGCCGCGGCGGCGCGCTCAAGTCCTCCTGGTACGGCGACTGCCTGCCGTCCCGCGACTTCCCGATGCTCGTCGACCTGCACCAGCAGGGCCGCATCGACCTCGGCGCCTTCGTCACCGAGACCATCGGCCTCGGCGACGTCGAGAAGGCCTTCGCCCGCATGCACGAGGGCGACGTGCTCCGCTCGGTGGTGATCCTCTGATGGGCGCCCGCATCGACCACCTGGTCACCTCCGGCACCTTCAGCCTCGACGGCGGCACCTGGGACGTCGACAACAACGTCTGGATCGTCGGCGACGACACCGAGGCCGTCGTCATCGACGCCGCCCACGACGCCGACGCCATCCTGACCGCGCTCGACGGCCGCGCCCTGCGCGCCATCGTCTGCACCCACGCCCACGACGACCACATCGACGCGGCCCCGGCCCTCGCCGCCGCCACCGGCGCCCGGATCCTGCTCCACCCCGCCGACCAGCCGCTGTGGAAGCTCACCCACCCCGACCACACCCCCGACGGCGACCTCGCCGACGGCCAGGTCCTCACCATCGCGGGCACCGACCTGCGCGTCCTGCACACTCCGGGTCACGCCCCGGGCGCGGTCTGCCTGTACGCCCCCGACCTGGGCACCGTCTTCACCGGCGACACCCTCTTCCAGGGCGGCCCGGGCGCCACGGGCCGGTCCTTCTCGGACTTCCCGACGATCGTCGACTCGATCCGCACGAAGCTGCTCACGCTGCCGTACGAGACGGTGGTCCGCACCGGCCACGGCGACAGCACCACGATCGGAGCGGAGGCCCCGCACCTCGAAGAGTGGATCAAGCGAGGCCACTGAGCGGGCGCCTGCTCATGAAGCGCCTCGGCTCACCCGTGAACGGGTCGGTGAAGACCAGCGACCGCGCGAGCAGCTGCAGCGGCCGCCCGAAGTCCTCCGGCCCGTCCTCGCGCACCACCGGATAGACCGGATCGTGCAGGATCGGCAGCCCGAGCGCGTTCATGTGCACCCGCAGCTGATGGGTCCGCCCGGTCACCGGCACCAGCCGGTACCGGGCCAGGCCCCCGGCGTGAGTGAGGAGCTCGATCCGGCTCTCGGCGTTCGGCTCGCCCGGCACCTCCAGAGCGGCCATCACGCCGGGCTCCTTCTCGATGCGGCTGCGCACCGTCACGGGCAGCTCCACCGCCGGATCGTACGGAGCCACCGCCTCGTACGCCTTGTGCACGAGCCGGTCCCGGAACAGCGTCTGATACGCCCCCCGGTCCTCCGGCCGTACGACGAAGAGCACGAGGCCCGCCGTCAGCCGGTCCAGCCGGTGCGCGGGCTGCAGCGCCGGCAGCCCGAGATCCCGCCGCAGCCGCGCCATCGCGGTCTCCGTCACATGCCGCCCGCGCGGCATCGTCGCAAGGAAGTGCGGCTTGTCCGCCACCACGATCCGCTCGTCCCGGTACACGACGCCGATCCCGAACGGCACCGGCGTCTCCGCCGGAAAGTCCCGGTGGAACCAGAGGAACCGGCCCGCGGCGTACGGCTCGTCGCCGGTCACGGGGCCGTCCGTGCCCACGAAACGCCCGTCCCGCAGCATCTCCTCGACCCGCCCGGGCCCGATCGCCCCCGCGTACCGGTCGAGGAGATGGTCCCGTACGGTCCCCCAGACCCCCTCCGGATCATCCGGAAGCCGCACCCGCACCGGATCGATCCCGTCCCGCTGGGGGAGGGGCGAGGAAGGGGCCTTGGATCTGCGTCGCACCGGTCCTACCGCCGTACCTAACAAGAAGGACCCCACATGATGTGGGGTCCTTCGCTGGTGTCCGAGGGGGGACTTGAACCCCCACGCCCGATAAAGGGCACTAGCACCTCAAGCTAGCGCGTCTGCCATTCCGCCACCCGGACAGGTGATCTTGTCTTCCGGGCCGCTCGGCCCTTCCGACGAGGAAAACCATAGCAAACATCCGGGGTGGCCGATCACCACCCCCTCCGGGTCCCGGCCGTGTGACGGGCGCATGTCGGCCGACGGCCGCTCTTGGGTCCCGAGGGGGCACGCGGGAGGATGGGGGAGATCACCAGCCAGCACATGGGGCACGTAGCGGAAGGAAGCAGCGTGAGCGAGTCGAACACCGGCCGGGGCGTGACGGGCGAGGACGAGGTCGTCGACCTGTGCCGGGACCTGATCCGTATCGACACGAGCAACTACGGCGACCACTCCGGGCCGGGCGAGCGGGCGGCCGCCGAGTACGTCGCCGAGAAGCTCGCCGAGGTCGGCCTCGACCCGAAGATCATCGAGTCGCACAAGGGGCGGGCGTCCACCGTCGCCCGGATCGAGGGGGAGGACCCGTCGCGGCCCGCCCTGCTCATCCACGGCCACACCGACGTCGTCCCGGCCAACGCCGAGGACTGGACCCACCACCCCTTCTCCGGCGAGGTCGCCGACGGGTGCGTGTGGGGCCGCGGCGCCGTCGACATGAAGGACATGGACGCGATGACCCTCGCGGTCGTCCGCGACCGGCTGCGCAGCGGCCGCAAGCCGCCGCGCGACATCGTGCTCGCCTTCCTGGCCGACGAGGAGGCCGGCGGCACCTACGGCGCCCGCCACCTGGTCGACAAGCACCGCGACCTCTTCGACGGCGTGACGGAGGCGATCGGCGAGGTCGGCGGCTTCTCCTTCACCGTCAACGAGAACCTGCGGCTCTACCTGGTCGAGACCGCGCAGAAGGGCATGCACTGGATGCGGCTCACCGTCGAGGGCACGGCGGGCCACGGATCGATGACCAACAACGACAACGCCATCACCGAGCTGTGCGAGGCCGTGGGCCGCCTCGGCCGGCACCAGTGGCCGGTGCGGGTGACCAAGACCGTGCGCAGCTTCCTGGACGAGCTGTCGGACGCGCTCGGCACGCCCCTCGACCCCGAGGACATGGAGGCCACGCTCGCCAAGCTCGGCGGCATCGCCAAGATGATCGGCGCCACCCTGCGCAACTCCGCCGCCCCCACCATGCTCGGCGCCGGCTACAAGGTGAACGTCATCCCCGGCCAGGCCACCGCGCACGTCGACGGCCGCTTCCTGCCCGGTTACGAGGACGAGTTCCTGGCCGACCTCGACCGCATCCTCGGCCCGCGCGTCAAGCGCGAGGACGTGCACGGCGACAAGGCCCTGGAGACCAGCTTCGACGGCGACCTGGTCGACGCGATGCAGCTCGCCCTGCGCGCCGAGGACCCGATCGCCCGCGCCGTGCCGTACATGCTGTCCGGCGGCACCGACGCCAAGTCCTTCGACGACCTCGGCATCCGCTGCTTCGGCTTCGCGCCGCTCCAGCTGCCGCCGGAGCTCGACTTCGCCGGCATGTTCCACGGCGTCGACGAGCGGGTGCCGGTCGACGGCCTGAAGTTCGGCGTCCGGGTCCTCGACCGGTTCATCGACGCGAGCTGACGATCGGAAAATCGACCACCCGTGCAGGGCTTACCGGAAAGAGTGAATGCCCAAAGGCCCTCGTAGCCCCATGAGTTCCCCCTCGTTACAGGTGATGCGGTCCGCGGCTGGGGCCGCATTTGCCAACAAGGAGGAATAATGATCAAGAAGGTCGTCGCTGCTGCGGCTGCCACCGGCGGTCTCGTTCTCGCGGGTGCGGGCATGGCCGTTGCCGACGCGGGTGCCCAGGGTGCGGCCATCGGTTCCCCCGGTGTCCTCTCGGGCAACGTGGTCCAGGTGCCGGTGCACGTTCCGGTCAACGTGTGCGGCAACACGGTCTCCATCATCGGGCTGCTGAACCCCACCTTCGGCAACACCTGCATCAACGCTGACTGACGTTGTGCCTCGACCCCTGAGGGGCTGAGCCAAGGCCGGCCCCGGAGTGCGTGCCATGCACTCCGGGGCCGGTGGTCATTTCTCGCGGGCCGACCGGGCCCGGAGCAGGCAGGGAAGCAGGTCTACAGCAATGCGACAGGTCACACGCATCACCCGCAAGAGCATCATCACCGTCGCCGCGGCGGGCGGCATGATCGCCCTCGGCGGCGGCTACGCCCACGCGAGCGCGGGCGCGAGCGGCACGGCTGCCGACTCGCCGGGCGTCGCCTCCGGCAACACCGTCCAGGTCCCGGTCCACGCACCGGTCAACATCTGCGGCAACACCGTCAACGGTGTCGCGCTCCTCAATCCGGCGTACGGCAACTCGTGCGCCAACAAGAGCGGTTCGGGCGGGGGCTACGGCGGCGGCTCCGGCTCCTCCGCCGACGGCCACGCCTCCCACTCCCCGGGCGTCGCGTCCGGCAACACCGTGCAGGTGCCGATCGACGCGCCCGTGAACGTCTGCGGGAACAGCGTCAACGGCGTCGGGCTCGGCAACGCCGCCTACGGAAACGACTGCGGCAACGGCAGCGGCCCCGGTGGCTACGGCGACGACAGCCCCGGTGGCTACGGCGACCAGCCGACGCCCCCCGGGACTCCGCCCGGCACGCCGCCGGGAACTCCGCCCGGTACGCCGGGCACGCCGCCCAGCACGCCCGGGACCCCGGGGACTCCTCCCGGCACGCCCGGGACCCCGGACACGCCCGGCGACCAGGGCGGCCAGCACCCGGGCCACCCCGGCACCCCTGGCACTCCCGGTCAGTCTCACGGGCCGAACACGCCCGGTACGCACACGGTCACGCAGGGCCGACCCGGCGGGGAGCTCGCGCACACCGGTGCCGGGACGCTCGGCCTGGCCGTCCCCGTCGGCGCGGGCATGCTGCTCGCCGGCTCCGTGATCTACCGCCGGGCCCGCCGCGGCGCGTAGCCCGTACCCGGCAGCCCGTAGTGGCACGGAAACCGAAGGGGCCCCGCAGCGCGGGGCCCCTTCCTCATGTCACCAGGTGGCGCGGATCTGACGGATGATGCGCCGCCTCAGCCGCACCTTGCGGCTCCCGTCCCGGCGCAGGCTCAGGCGGTCCAACTCCCAGTGTCCGTACTCGGCATGGTCGGTCAGGAGCCGCGTGGCCTCCTTGCGGGAGACGCCGCGCGGCACGTACACGTCGACAAATTCGTATTCCGGCATCGCATCTATTGTGCGGCCAAGGGCCCGGTACGGATAGCGTCTCTCCTATGTCTGATGCTGCGCAGCCCACCGCTGCCGAGGTACGCGCCGCCGCCGAGGCGGTCAAAACCGCACTGGACCGTCACCTCGCTGCGGTCGAACGCCGCACCGGGGAGGACGACCCGGCCGTCTACGAGGCGTTCAACGAGCTCGCCGCGGCGGCGGACGCGTACGACGAACTCCTCTACGCCCGGCACGACGAGGTCACCCCCTTCGAGATCCCCGACGTCAACGACTCCCTGCCGCCCTACGCGGGACCCGAGGAGCCGCACGCGCTCAGCGTGCTGATCCGGCGGGACTACGCCGTGGTGGAGCCGCAGCGGCTCATCGCCCAGGCCCGGCGGGTCACCGACCTCGACCGGGAGGACGAGCCGGCCACCACCCACGCGGCGCTCGGCGTCCTCTTCGGCGAGTACGAACCGGACGAGATCGCCTCCCGGCACAAGGACTTCGGCCTGGAGGAGGGCGACTCCACGCTCTGGGTCGAGGCGGCCGAGGAACTGCAGGAACCGGGGGAGTGGCTGAACGATCCCTTCGACCACGTCGATCCGGAACGGATCGTCTGCCGCTTCGACGTCAGCGCCGTCTTCGACGAGGAGGACGGCGTCGAGGACAGCGAAGACGAAGACGAAGACGAAGACGAAGACGAAGAGGAAGAGGAGGGCGACGAGCTGGTCGGGGAGCCGGCGGGCGCCTGAACGACCGCCTGCATGATCGCCTGGACGATCGCCTGGACGACGGAGGGGCCCTGCCCGTGCGGGCAGGGC